>CAYSDX010000075.1:0-3095 GCA_964429945.1 uncultured Spirochaetia bacterium
GCAACAAAGAGATGGTCCCCTGAAGCCATAAGGCTTTTCTTCCTCTCGCACCACTACCAGAACCCCGCAGATTTCTCAGAGAAAAGCATGTATGACAGCGAGGCGGCGCTTGAGAGGATATACCAAACCCTGATAAGAGCCGCCGAGGCGCGGGAAGCCAAGGGTTCCGACCCCGCGCTTGAAGGTTCGATCAGGAAATTCGAGGAGGACTTCTATTCCTCGATGAGCGACAATTTCAACACCGCCGACGTGGTGGGAAATCTTTTTGACCTGATACGCTCAATCAACAGGTCGCTTGACTCCGTGGGGAAGACTCAAAGTGCGACGCTTGCGCTTGAGAAGATAAAGGAGATATGCGGAGTGCTCGGAGTGCTTTCAGAGGAACCGGCCGAGTACATGGAGAAAAGAAAGTCCACCGCCAACCTCTCGGACATAGACCCCTTTGAGATAGAGAAGCTCATAGACGAGAGAAACTCGGCCAGAAAGGAAAAAAACTGGAAAAAGGCCGATGAAATAAGGGACTACCTAAGTTCCAAGGGAATCGTGCTTGAAGACCGCCCGGGCGGCACCGACTGGAAAGCGCAGAGAACCTGAAAATGGGCTAAGTAAAGAGGTGTAAAATGCCAAAAGTCAGTCGTAAAAGACAAATCACACTCCCGGCTAACCAGTGCGATCAACTTGGCATTAAGCCTGGTGATGATATTGAAACCTTTGTTGCTGATGGCCGCTTAACCATCGTTAAGAAGGTAGAAGGGTCCGCCCAGAATCTGCTGCAACACGTTAAGGGTGACACTTCAATAACAGATCAGGAATCTTTGGAAGACTCCCTGGATTCATGATTGCGGTCGATACCAATGTGCTGTTGCATTATCTGCTGAATGATGATGCGGCGCAGGCCGATATAGCGACCAATCTGATCAAAAGCGGACTCAGATTAAACACAGAGAGTATTGAAAAGTACCCTAAACGTCCGGACTAAATATAAATTCCCATGTATTCCATGGCCCTCTTGACGTTCGCCGGGCTCTGGGTCTCCCCCCTGCAGCTGTACCAGCAGGAAGTGCACTTGGTTTTTTCGTAAAGATCTGGTTTGTAATCGCTGTAGTGGGCAGCTACGGGCATCTCGGAGCAGCGTTTTAAGTGTCCGCTCGGGGTAACGTGTATCTGATTGATGCCGGCCAGGCAGTCGGGAACGCTCCCCCTCTCGAAATAGCCCGGGATTTCCCTCAGGTAATACTCGGTTGAGAGTATCGTTCCCTTCCACTTCTTTCGAAGCGCGATCAGTTCCTCTACAAGGTCACTTACCTTCGAGAGAGCTTCCCTTTTCACGAAGTGGTCTTCGTTGTTGGTTTTCATGACCGAGTAGGAACTGAAAGATATGGCTATGCCCCACTCCCTGGCTTTCTTCGCAATCTCGACCACCTCGTCGAGATTGTCTTCCATTATTATGGTGTTAAGCACGAGGCTTTTGTCGGGGAACCGCTCCGCCAGTTCGGGCAGGGTTTCTGACAGCTTTTTCCAGAGACCTGGAATGCCCCTGTATGTGTCGTGCTTTTCGCCCGGAAAATCAAGGGAAACGGCGATCTGATCCATCCCCGCATCGAAAAGCTCTTCGGTTTTGTCCTCGGTAAGGAAATCTCCCTTGGTGACCATGGAAGTGAAAATGAATATGGAGCATCCCTTTATTTGTCTAACGATATCGGGAAGATCCTTTCTGATCATAGGCTCCCCGCCCGTGATTACCGTGACGAGGGGATTTATTTTCTTTATTACGGGAGTGTAGTCAGAAAGGCGTTCTTCGTGTTTCGTCTGCCAGTAGTCGCAGAAATCGCAGCGGGCGTTGCAGAGCTTTGTTATCTCAAGATTGAGGAGTTTCGGCCTTCCGGTGGCCTTTATGTAGAAATATTTTAATGTGCCGTTTAGGGCCTGTCTTGGATGTATCATAAACTCTATCCTTCCCGTCTATTATAAATTATCCGCATAAATTACCAACTCTTACTCAAGCAACCATCGCTTCCATTGATCATTCAGCCGAAAACCGTTATGCGAGAATTAAACCTGTCCGTAAAATCGTAGTTTAGATTTTTTCTACTCCAATACGACCGGACCCGCTTGTCAAAGCAAGAAAAAACGCACAATACTTTTTTGCTAAAAACTATCCTTGACTGCTTTGTTTTAAGGTATTATTATTTCTATATAACAAATATTTGCAGAGATAGCCTTATGATACATAAATTTCAGGTATCCAATTTCCAATCCGTCAGGGAAGAAATATCGCTTGATTTCCGCATCCCCGGAACAACTCCTGAACTAGACTGTTTCCGGAGGAATCTCCATCACCCGGAAATCCGCCTTCCAAGTGTAATCGCTCTGTTCGGACCCAACGGCTCGGGAAAGACAACCCTGTTGCGTTCCTTGGTCACAACCATGTCTTTCGCCGCAAATTCCTATTATGATTCGGGCTCTAATATGGTCAAGTCATTCATCCCGTTTCTAGAGCAGGAAATGATAACCCGCCCTACAAGAATCGAATTGGAAATTGACACTAAGTGGTTTGGTCCCAATATAAGCGATTTTGACTTCACCGCGCTCAGTAATACAGATTTTCTTTACCGATACGTTCTTGAGATTGACAGGGGTCCTTCAAGCATCGCAAATCCCGGCGTCAAATACGAATCTATCTATTCCTTTCCCAAGGGTCGCTCCCGGCGCCTGCTTGAGAGAGAGCTAGGCAAGCCAATCTATTTGGCAAGGGAGTTGAGGGTAAGCCCAAGTGACAACCGTCTGTCTGCCGTTACGCCCGAAGCTTCGGCAATCTCGGCTTTTGACAGAATGGGAGTGGAACCCTTTCCCAAATTGGCTCAGGATCTTCGTAACATATCAACCAATATTGTGGGGGCCGACCCGTGGCGTCCAGACACCGATGCGGTAATTCGCGCGTATAGAGAGAATCCCGAACTTGCGAACAAAGTTTCCGAAAAGCTGCAACGTTTTGACCTTGGAATTAAAAACCTGAAGATATCACAAATTTCGGATGCCCAATGGATGATGATTTTCGAACACCAGGGACTAGACGTACCCGTCGTACTTGAGGC
>CAYSDX010000076.1:0-5269 GCA_964429945.1 uncultured Spirochaetia bacterium
TACCGCTGACAACGCTACCTTCGCCTTGAATTCCGGTGAATGATTACGCCTCTTGCTCCTCATTGTGTACCTCCTCTATATTTATTAAAATATCAAAGAAATACACTTAAGACGCTGTCTAAATTTTGGGGTCCACTACTGAGTAAGTTTGACTGAATAACCGCGGAAATGTCCAGGAAGAAAAGTTGAACTGACGCCGTATTTGTTCTTCTGATTGGTTTTCTTTCGCTGAACATCGTTTAATAAGACCGCAATGTGCGGGATATTCGTATCAGTTAGCTTGCAGTAAAAAAACTTGTCAATGAAAATTTTGCCTATTCTATCCTTGCTGGAAGTTTTTATTGAACCGATGAGTTTCACTTCTTCATCACGTTCGATGATCAAATCGTGCTGATAGGTCATTTGAAACTGCTTTTCTCCCTGGAGCATAAACGGGACTTTCACTACACCGGACTTACACTCAATACCGATCTCTTTGATGACGAGATGGATTAAGCGTTCAAAAAGGTCTCCATTAATTTTTCTTGCGGTGTTCGAAGCTCCGGCTGGCAGAGCGTCAAGAGTCGAACCCAGAGCCATCTGCAAGGTATAGACTGTTTTGTTTATCGACTCTCTTTTTCTCTTGGATTTCATATCTTTAGCATTATTCAATATTTTAGCAAAAGACTTTTTGGCAACAGGGAAATTCGAGGCACTGTACATAAGCTTTGAATTGATGGGACGAGTAATCTGGTAGTTGCCGTCCGAATCGTATTGATAAAAATGGTAGTGATTCTCATTCTGGGAAACTATAATTGCCTGCAGCTTGGTAGCGACATATTCCAGATATTTTTCCGCAAAATCCAAGAAATCGGAGAGGGTCTCAAAATTTGTTTTGTCTGTTGCGGTATCGGTGAGTTGGGCAATTTTCATCGTATTGAATTTCTACGTTTAAGATTTTCGAAATCATATTGCCTCCACTTTTTTATTGGCCAATCTTCAACCAATTCAATGCGTTCTGCAGCCCAATTAAGATACTCCTGAGACAAGTCACATCCTATCCATTTACGCCTGAGTTGCTCTGCGCAAACAGCGGTAGTTCCAGAGCCGAGAAACGGGTCAAACACAACTTCGTTTTCTTTTGATGAAGCAAGAATGATTTTGCGCAGAAGTTCCTCCGGCTTTTGCGTAGGATGAGGAGTTTTTTCATGCATTCCGTTACAGGTCGTCGGAATCTCCAGAACATCTTTCGGCTTAGCTCCTTCGGGGTTGGGTTCCCAGTTGTGCTGTCTGCCGTTTCCGTACTGACTAGTAGCGGCTTGCGGGTGCGACGGATATTTTAAAGTGTGTTCTGAATAAGGAATTCTCACGGCATCAACATTGATTTTATTTTTTTTTGTTTTTCGAAAATGTAAGATGCTTTCGTGTGATCTGCCCCAGTCGTTTGCTAGGCTCGCTTTGTTTTTATAGTGCCAGACTATCCAACGGCATTTATGAAAAAATTTCATAGCCGGAGATTTAATGTCAGCGACGATTTCCGAAAAACCACAAACGTAAAGCGAACCTGTTGGCTTGAGAATCCGGGCCGCCTGTTCTATCCAGACGCATGACCAATCAATGTACTCTTTCTGTGAATCGAAGCGATCCCAGTCGGCTTTCTTAATGTTGTATGGAGGGTCGGCAAAAACCAAGTCGACTGATTCCTCATCAAGGTTTTTCATCACATTTACACAGTCCCCCAAGAAAAACTTTCCGTTCGGATGACTGTAATAAATGTATGGTGACGAGGTTTCTGCTTGTGGCGACTCGAAAATCTTACCTTTGCGCTGCTTTCGGCCAAAAAACTCGTCTACATTTGTTTTACGTCTGAAAGAATGTCCAGTACTTTTAGCCATGTTCGTCCAATCAAGCTCTTGAAATTATACACGATTCTGCCACCAGACAGAGGGCCCCGCATCAACTTCACGGTTCATCGGGACTGTACAGTATGGGATTTACATGATCGCCGAGCATTTTCAATGACATTTTGTGCTCTGTAGGGAGTAAAAATCGAAAAAATCCTGATTCCGCCAGCCCGCCACTTCAAACGGAAATCAGTTGTAAACCCTTATTTCATTATAAAGCGCGTCTCTCTCAACGGGAACGTATCCCGAATCCCGGATCATCTTTATCATGAAATCCCTGCTGTGACCCACTTCCGAGGGGGCGCCCGCGTCGTGGATAATCTTTTCCCTCATTATCGTTCCGTCCGCGTCGCTCGCACCGTAGTGTAGCGCCACTTGGGCCGCTTTTTCCCCGAGGGTGATCCAGTAGGACTTTATGTGAGGGAAGTTGTCAAGATAGAGCCTCGCAAGCGCGTGAACCTTCATGTCGTATGAGGCCGGGAAAGGCTTTATGTCCTTAAGACCCGTGTTCTCCGGCTGGAAAAGAACGGGGATGAACGCAAAGAACCCGGGGAACTCGTCTTCTATTTTTCTAAGCCTCTCCATGTGGTCAACCACGTGGAACGGCTTTTCAAGATGGCCGTAGAGTATGGTGGCGTTTGTAGGAATGCCGAGTGTGTGAGCCAGGCGATGGATCTCCTCCCACCTTGTCGCGACCGTCTTCGGGGCGCAGATCTTCTTTCTCACCTCTTCGTGCAGTATCTCCGCTCCTCCGCCCGTAAGTGCGTCAACGCCCGCGTCTTGAAGGGCGAGAAGCACATCCTTAAGAGAAAGACCGCTTATCTCAGAGAACCAGTCGATCTCAACTGCGGTGAAGGCCTTTACGTGAATATTCGGGAAGTGGCGCTTTATCATCTTCACTATGTCCAGGTAATGATCGAAATCCCAGTCAGGGTGAAGGCCGCCGACTATGTGAACCTCCCTCATCTCCTCGCTCAGCATGGAAAGCATCTGCTCGTCTGAGAGCTCATAGGCGTTTGCGGACTTCTTCGTGGTCCCGAAAGCGCAGAACCGACACGATATGGCACATATGTTGGAAGGATTTATGTGGCGGTTCACTACGAAATAGACTTTTTCCCCCGATTTCTTCCTCTTAACGTAATCCGCCATCATGCCGACGGTGTTAAGATCGTGGGAATCAAGTATCGAAAGCCCGTCTTCAAAGGAAAGCCTGCGGCCTTCGGCGACCTTCTCCATTATGGGGAGCAGGTTCGGGTCGGTGCAGAAACTCTCGGTCAGCTCCAGTACTCGCTCCATCTCGTATCAACCTTGTCCTTTATATCCTCCGACATCTCTATTACCGGAGGATACCACTGCTTCACAGTGGCGTCGATTCCCATCCTGCCGTCGTAAATGACCGCCGAGCCCCGAAGTTCCGTATGTTCGAACAGAACATCCAGGTAAGGATCAAACCTAGTAAAGATACCCCAGATAAGCTCCATGTCATCAGTTAAATCTATATCCGGGCTCACAACAGCGATTATGCGCACCCCTTCAAGGCCCGGAGTCTCAAACAGCCTGCGTATCATCTCCTTGGGATCGGTCCGGGATTCATCTATCCGGACGGCGCAGAACCCCCCCGAAAGAAGCCTGAATCCCGTTATCTCCGGGTGTTTTTCCCTGGGATCGGGAACCTCCCTGGCGTAGGTTTTTCTCTCCGGGGAGTTTTTCCTTACTGCATTTATTCCCATCTTGCTTCCCACGTTAAACTTGTTGCTCGTGAAATCAAGGGTGTCCAATGGAGCCCACTGTATCATCAGGAAATCCTCCCTGGGATCGAAATTCTCCCCTATTTCGTGAAGCACCGCGGAGAAATCCCTGGGGTTAACGTCGCTTGAAACGCAGATCATGCACTTTGTGAGGAGCAACTGTCCCGTCCCCCAGAGCGCGAGCATGGCCTTTATCCCGCCCTTGGGATAGCGCTCGTCGACTGAAACTGCAAGCAGGTTATGGAATCCCGCCTCGGGATACGCCCACATGTCCTTTACCTCAGGCTGTATTATTTTTATAAGAGGGGAGAACATCTCGCCCGCGGCGATGCCGAGGTAGAGGTCTTCCTGCGGGGGCTTGCCGACCACGATGGAAGGGTACACGGGGTTTTTCCTGTGGGTTATCTCGCTCAGGTTAAAAACGGGAAAATCGGCCTCCATCGAGTAGTGACCGAAATGATCGCCGAAAGGCCCTTCCTGCCTCAGCACGTCCCTCGGAACGGAACCTTCGAGTATGAATTCCGCCTCGGCCGGGACGTGAAGCGAAATGCTCTTGCCCTTCACCATGGGCATCGGGCTTCCGCGAAGATAGCTAGCAAACGCGAGCTCGTCCATGCCGTCTGGAAGCGGAGCGACCGCGGAGAAAATCATCCTGGGGTCTCCTCCGAGAATCACTGCGGCTTCAAGGTCTCTTCCCAGTTTTTTCGCCTCGTGGTAGTGCGCGGCTCCTCCCTTGTGCGCGTGCCAGTGCATCCCGGTAGTCCTGTTGCCATACACCTGAAGCCTGTAGATCCCGAGGTTTCTTGAGCCCGTAGCGGGATCCCTCGTCAGCACAAGACCGAACGTAACGAACTTTCCCCCGTCGCGCGGCCAGCATTTCATCACGGGAAGCCTCGAGAGATCAGGTTCGGTTTCAACCTGCTGAACGTCGCCACGCCCAACCTTCTTGGTTCTCATGGAAAGAAGCCCTGTGGCTTTCGGAAGCACGGAAAAAATCCCCTGTATTGAGGGAGGGTTAACCTTGCGGAATATCTCGACCAGTTCCTCACCGACCGAAGAGGGTTTTCTGCCGAGAGCAAGCTCCATTCTCTGTTCCGTGCCGAAGAGGTTTATCACCAGGGGAAAGTTCGATCCCTCGACATTTTCAAACAGAAGAGCCGGACCGCCTTCCTTCACCGTCCGCGACGCTATTTCCGTTATCTCAAGATCGGGAGAGACCTCGGTTTTTATTCTCTTGAGATCGCCTATGCTTTCAAGATGGCTTATAAAGCTTTCGAGATTGGTAAAACCTTTTGGGGGCATGGGAAAAGGCTACTCCAGTTCGTCTCTTCTCCATCCCCTGCCGGTATCAACTCCCACAAGACCTAAAAGCTTGTCCACGTACCCGCTCACCACATCTGAAATCGATTCGGCGCCCATGTAGTCAGTCGGAGAAATCGGCGCAATAACGACTCCCTCGCGGGAAAGCTTAAGGGCGTTTTCAAGGGCGATTGTGCCAAGCGGCGTCTCGCGCAGAGCGATTACGAGCCTTCTTTTCTCCTTTAGCGCCACGGCCGCTATTCTCGTTATCAGGGTATCGGCTATTCCGTTTGCGATCTTGGCAAGCGTTGATACAGAACACGGCACTATGACCATGGA
>CAYSDX010000077.1:0-4574 GCA_964429945.1 uncultured Spirochaetia bacterium
CAAACCGATTCCGGGACTCTACACCACCGGGTGGATAAAGCGCGGGCCGACCGGAGTTATCGGCACGAACAAGACCGACTCCGGCGAAACCGTAAGCTGCATGGTCGAAGACATCGAGGGGGAAGATATGTTGCGTCCCGAACTCACTTCGGCTGAAAGCATAAAGGAACTGCTTGATGAAAAACATATTTCCTATAATGAATGGCTGCGGGTTGACTCGTTTGAAAAGAAAGAAGGGGAAAAACGGGGAAGGCCGAGAGTGAAGGTCTCGAGGCTTGAAGAAATTCTCGAAATCCTTGAAAAAGAGCACTGACAAGGTGGTTCTCCTTAAATCCCCACAACTTGAGATTGCAGACATTACGACGATCAACGTAAAACCTGTTTCAAAGAGGAAGATGACGTCCGACGTATCCTATCTCAACTTGCCTTGATGCCGAATCAAAACGCAGATGAATCCGCCCGTTGCTTCCAAAGCGCGCATGCAATTCAAAAATCTCGGTTGTGCCGGTGTGTGATTGGAATCGACGTGCTTCGCGTAGTTTTTCGTCGGTCATAACAGACCTACTTTCTGTTGTTACTTTGCATCCCCATTGAGGAACACGACTTCCGCTTTTCTGCCACCGGGCAGCTGATTCGTCCAGTTGATTGAGCTTGTTGACTACTGTATCGAACAGTGATGGTTGCAGGGCAAGAATATGATTTTCTACGTCGGGACCAAACACCAGATGCGGGAAAGCCTCTTCCCGATTGCTCCAGAACGATTCACGAGATAAACGCGTATGGAATCGTTTGCGATGGCGTGCTGATATCAGCGAGGCGTGCTGAGAACGGGTCAGGTTGTCAATTGTTTCAGATGTTTCCTGAATGCCGTCATCCGGCAATAATTCGTGGAAGCTAACAACAAGCTGACCACGGTCCCACTTATCAGTTGACGGAAAACCTACCGCAATCCAGTTCTGAATGGCACACAGAATGAGCGGTTCGCTCTCTTCCGGCTGGATCTTCCGCATCTCGCAGAGACAGAAACGGTCCACGACTTCCTGACTAACATCGCTTAAAAGCGGAACCTTGGTAGTTAATCTCACAAAGAAAAGGTATTGATCTCTTGCACCGGACTGCTGGAGAACCCGGGCAGCACTGGATAATGAGTAACCCGGCAGGCAACAAATT
The DNA here is from genome assembly GCA_964429945.1 of uncultured Spirochaetia bacterium. Lineage (GTDB taxonomy): Bacteria > Desulfobacterota_D > UBA1144 > Nemesobacterales > Nemesobacteraceae > Nemesobacter. The sequence continues at coordinate 1,171 of CAYSDX010000077.1, forward strand.
TCTTCATGCGGGGAGCTTGTTCTGAGGCTCGCCTGAACGCATTTGTCATGTATAAGCTGCCCCATGCCGACAATGAGGTCCACAAGCCAGTCTTTGACCTGAGCCTTGTCCTGAGCACGCAGGCTTGCTTGATTGAGAACCATTTCGCGCATGCTTAAGGTTTCTGTGCCAGCAATTTTGCCAAATTCTGCTCGTACTGGTCAAAAAACCCAGCTGGCCACTCCGACATGCGCCCATCAATGTCAATTTGGGGTGAGGAGACTTCAGTCCTGCCACCATGGCGTTCAAAGTAGTGGAATGCAATCTTATCCGGCGTAATGAGTCCGTCGTGAACAGCTATGCGCACACCGTCCATAAAATGATCGCTATGAGTTTCCACAATTACCTGAACACCTGCAATTGATGCCTGAACCGCTAATTCCGCCAGTTTGGTTTGCGCCCGGGGATGCAGGTGTGCCTCAGGGTTTTCGATTATGCACAAAGACCCTGGTTTTGCCAATAGGGCCAGAACTACCGGTAGCGTGTATGATAGGCCGAAGCCAACATTTGTAGCTCTGTAGGGTCGAGTTCTGACATCCCCGGGTTTGTCAAACGAGAAACCAGCAGTAATTGCATCGGCTTCCTCAATTGTTTTGAGTTCGAGGAGAACCCCGGGACTTATATCCTGCAACCAGTAATTAACAACTTCTCTTAACAGGCGGTTTGGTGATTCCACACAACGTGGATCCCCTTCGGCCATAGGTTGTGTTTGGTACTCGTTCAGGAAATTTAACGCATACTCGCCCTGCGGACCTAGATTGTATCGATGTGCCATTGACTTAGAAAGCATGTAGGATTTTCGAGGACCAATACGCTCCGCATTGATATAAACCAGATTCCCGCCGAACGGGGGAACTTCGTGCCATTTCTGTGGCAGGGTGAAGTGGTCTTCAAGAGAATTCAATAGGTCTAAGGACTCCGAATAACCAAACCTTAATAAACAAGGTCTTAACGCGTCGCTGGAGAGTTCAAATTCCACAGTCTCCTGTTCGGCACCCTCAAACAGCACATCTATGCCTGTTCCAAGATCAACCAGATTTCCGCCAAGAAGCAGCCTGCCTTCCTGAAGATCTCTCGAGTCAAATGACTGTCTGAGCAAAAGCAATGCCTGAATCACGCTACTTTTACCCATTCCGTTCAAGCCACACAACAGATTGAGTGGGGCCCATTGAAGTTCAAGTTCTCTGAAACATTTGAAGTTTGACAGCCTGATTGTCCGGATCACTGAACAAACTCTCCAATCAACCCCTGTATGGTGCTGAAGCGCTTTTCTACACGTCGCCTATCGCCTGTGGAATAGGAAATTGCTTTCTGAAATTCCTGATCAGCTTCAATCAGCCCAATAAATTTCTTGTTGAGGTTCTCATGCTCCGCAACAAGCGTCTCGATCTCCCGGTCCGAGCAACGTGCTAACTGTACACTCCATGTTTCAAGCAGGGCCTTGTTAATCGGTTTGCTTTTTCCATCAGAAGAAGGCTTGCGGAAAGCGTTTTCAGAAAATATGGCATACGCAGCGCACATCGCCTTCTTAAAGTCTTTCAATATAGAGTCACGCTGCTCCTCGGTCATACGATTGATCTTGTTCATAGCCTCTCCCAGATGGCCATCAAGATTGCTTTTAGTATATTTCTCCCAAGGTTCGATGTAGAAGGCGAGAAAGCGCAAAACGCATTCGCGATCCGACATACGCTCTGATTTTATTGAGTACTTTGTGGCCCTAAGAAATTCTTCGGTCTCCGCTAGTTTCTTCAGATAGTCTCGAACGGGCCCCTTGTGCAAGGCGTGGCGGATTTCCTGGCCGTTAAGTGTAATTCCACCCGTATTAATACGATTGAAAATATTGAATTTTACTTCTTCAGGGGTTCCCGGTTCGATCACGTTCACGATAAGCTGGGTCTCTTTGATCCGTCGTTGCAGAGGTCGCGGCAGATCGTCAAACCTTTTCCCTAGATTATCAACGAGATACTCCAGATCTCTCAAAGCAAATTCGGCTTTCACGTAGTCATAGATCGTAGACATGCGCTGGATGCCATCTACAACATCCCAGTTGTCTTCGTCGTCGGATGCTACATAGAAAACCGGAAGAGGAATACGCAAAAGCAACGATTCGATCAGCCTGCTCTTTCCTCGTGGTTTCCAGATATCCTTTGCCCTCTGGAAATCTGGCGTCAGGTTAATCTCTTCGTATTCAATCCTTGAAACAAGCTGATCAACAACCACTTGAACCGTCTTAACTCTAATTTTCTCTGGATCAAAAGGGTGCTTGATTTCTACATCTGGATCAATACCCTCGTGTTCAAGGTCGGTCGGTTCCCCGACATTCGTCCCATCGTCAATTTGATCATCTTCTGCAGATCTTCCATCATTCGGGACTTTATTCTCCCCGTGCTCCGGCTTTGCGACTTCCTTCCTTCTTCTGATAATCCTGGAACCCGTTCTTCTTTCAACCAAATCGCGGTCGGTTTCGGATTTAAAAACCTTTACGGTTTCCTTCTGCTCTTCCGCCGTTTCCAAAGAATCGCCTTCTGGATCATTAATAAATGCCTTTTTTATCCTCCCGGCATCCGTTGCCGAGACTATATCTTGATGACTCGTAACTTTCATTCCAAGCTTCACGCTCCGGTCTATCACTTCTTTGCTGCTTGCTCCAAGTTCCTTGGCTATCTGATGTATTCTAACTTCAGGCATGTTTCAAAAAAGTCCGCTCTGCAGACAGACCAGCGGTTTTTCCTGCTAGTCCTTTTCCATACATCCACATCCTCATAACCTGGCAGCAATATAAAAGAATCTTGCCCCTCAAGAATTTCCCCCACCACCTGTTTAAGTCTGTCCGTACAATATTGCTTTCCAGTACTATAATGTCAAATCATATAAGAAATCGAAGCAGTTGCGCTGTAGCGATTTTTTTGGGAACGGAGCTCTCTCTTGCAGCATAACAAGCCTTGTCTGCAGCCATACGGAAAGTCTCGACACTTCCCCTGCACTCTCCAGATACGCATACACAAAGCGCGCTGAAATCTGGTGACTGTCATTCCCCGTCGAATTCTCGCCGACTGCTCTCCTGTCAGTCAACTCATCGCTACCAGCCGCGGCAATTCTGAAACCGGTTGTCACGCCGCATGCGTGAAAATAAGTCCGGCATTATGCAGGACTTACTCGCACCCTTCTTCTGAGAGGATCCGTTCCCCAAAGAGAGAGGGAGAGCTCACTTCCTATATCAAAAACCCTGCCGCCCGCATTAGAAAGCGCAAGTTCGATCAGAAACTCAGGGATATAAACGTTAAACCCGCTATACCCCTTGGAACTCACGTAGCCTGTCGCCCCCTTTATATCCTTTTCCAGAAGATAACGGATAAGCCAGTACC
>CAYSDX010000078.1:0-51621 GCA_964429945.1 uncultured Spirochaetia bacterium
GGCTTGAGGTTAAGATGGTTGCTTATAATGATGGGAACCTCCACGTTCCACTCCCTGACTCTTAACCTGTATATGATATCGGAGAGACAATGTGGGAGTTTTGAGACGAAAACCGCCATGCGCAGCACTCTCCCGGTGAAAAATATGTCGAATTTTATGTCGAATTCTGAAGCTACTTCCTCTTGGAAACGTTCGGAGAATTCCTCTTTGCGAATGGAAAAATTCTCCATTGCCCACTTTACACGGACAAAGGTGACCATCTCGTCCTTGTCCATGCAGTGCTGCATTTCATATATGTCGCCGCCATGCCTGGATATGAAGTCGATTATTGCGCGGAGAAGACCCGGGCGGTCGGGAGAATGTGTGAGCAGTACTGCCTGTTCAGATTTTTCTGGCATGATCAGGACCAATGCCCCTCGTAGTGATGAGTGAAATTGGCAGCTCCCCGGCGCTCCATCCGGCCTTTCTTGGCATAAAAACCGCTTATGTAGAACTGATTGTCCCTTCGGTTTGTTGCCATGAAGCCATAACCATTCTTTTGTTTTCCTTCGTTCATTATGAAGTCGATTATCACGACTCTCCAGACTTCCAGAATCTTGATACTGTTATTTACACCATTTAACCCTAAAAGTCTGACAGATTTCTAGAAAAACAATATCAGCAGGACTATGCTGAGCAGTCCGCCCAAGATGAAACTCAGGGTGCTTATGGTGGCGGCCACAGTAGCCAGATCCGCGAGATAAAGCACCTTGCCGTCGATCGTGAACATGGCCTGACTACGGTCGGAATCGCCATCGACGAATTTTTTCAATCCCTCTTCGGATCCATGTGCCTCTTTCACCGAGACCATGGTAACCATAAAGGTGGTGATGGCCGAGGCCAGTATCCCAACACCAAACAGTGAGATAATCAGCAGGCTAAGCCAGTGAAAGGCTGCATATTCACCAGAAGATGTTCCCATGAATCCGATGATCAGCGCCGCGCCGCCTGCATTGCCGAACAGCAGCATGCGAGTCGACTCGATAATCATCCTGTACATTACGTAGCGTCGTCGCGCTACGACCTTGTATAATTCCCTCAACCACTCCTCGCCAGTCTCTTCTGCGGAAAAATCATCTAATTTTTTCAAGGTTTTCCTCTCCCTGTCGTGGAATCTTGGCCACTGAAGTTTACGAGTCTGACATAATTGGATCCGCCGTTTGATCCGGGCTTGAACTCAATCGACCAGTCATCAATGGCGATGGGGCCAGGCGAGAGTGCCTGCTTCATGAAGTTTTCCCGCGTCAGCTCGTCTCCCATGCGTTCGAGCGTGGATATTACGAAGCGACCAAGAATATAACCTTCCAGAGACACTGTCTCATACACGATAGAATCTCTGTTTCCCTGTCTTTTTGCTTCTGCGCTGAGCGCGCGCCTGTAATTTTGAACGACCAGACTGCTGCTGTCATCCGCGCTGGGAACCACCTCCGTAGCCAGAATCTTTTCGCTCAGGTTCTCAACCGTTTTCTGGAGGTTGTAGGGCTGTGCAAAGGACAGATTTGCCATGAAAATATTCTTATATCCCAGAGAATGGGCAAGGTTAATGATCTTGTAATTAGCCTCACTGGGTCCGACTATGAGTATGGCATCAAGATCAGCTTTCATCATTGGGAAGAAGCTTGCGTGAACTGCATGTGTATTGCGTGAAAAAGCTGCTTTTGCCAAAATGGGAATGCCGTGATTCTCATTGAGCACTTTTTCATAGTCCCTTAACACGGAACGTCCAAACGCATCCTCCTGATAGATGATGCCAAAACGTTTCTTGCCCTTAACGCGAACTATGTGATCAACCAACACGTCGATTTCCTGTATGTAGCTTGCCCTGAGATTGAGAACATTAGGAAACTTTTTTGAGTCATGCAGAAAATTGGCACCCGTAATATGTCCGACGAAGGGTATTCCTGCAGTTAGCAATATCGGTGCTATACGCCTTGCCGTCGGGGTTCCCACACCGCCAATAACGGCCAAGACGTCGTTTTCCGAAGCGAATTTCCTCGCATTCGCAATAGCTTTTGTCGGTTCATAAGCGTCGTCAAGCGAAATCAGCTCCAGTGTTTTGCCGTTTACTCCCCCGAGTCTGTTGCGCTCCGCAAACGCTGCCAGGATGCCCTGACGGTAGTAAAGCCCAAGAAGTTTGTTGTGTCCCGAGAAACAGGCGCTCTGTCCGAAGACGATTTTTTTACCGCTCACGCCGGGCAGCGCCGCCGCCGAAGACAGCGGGACAACTACCATAAGGCAGGCCAGCAGTAAGCCCCCGAGCATCCATGCCCCTTTTGTCCGGTCAACCATGTTCTATTTTTCCTTCCCTTCGTTTTTCCTTTCCTTGCCTTTGCTTTCTTTTTCACTCTGCCCGGCTTTGTCGTCTTCCTGATTTTCCTTGCTTTCTTCCTTCTTATCCTTTTTCTCCCCAGGCACATTGCCGATCTGTTTCTGGACGGCTTGGCTTGAGACAGACGGAACCACCTGCTTTAGATGGGAATGGGAAAAAGACGGAATGTCAAATACGAGAGAGCGGGCAGTGGCAAAGGAAATATGATCGCGCTCGGTCCGTGTTTTGTGAAACTGGCCGCTCATGGCTATTTTGTCCGCTTCATCTGTTTCTAGCCTGTGCAGATTCGGAAGGGCAGTCGACGAGAACAACCTTCTATCATCAGCGGAAACCGACCCGGGCGGCAAATCCTTGGAAGCTTCAACGGGCAGAGGTAGGAATCCCTGCCTGTCTTCAATCATGTTGATGTCGATGGTCGCGTCTCCGCCCAGCTGGAGTGCCGACAGGCTGGCATCGGCAAAAATCGTGTTCATGCGTTTCCAGTAACGCGTGACGGCCACATGCTTCGGGTCTTTTCTGTATTCCGACAGCAGCGCCCTGAAAACACCGGCACTGCTTTTTGCGTTAACGATTCTCTCATAGGCATTGGCCTTTGCATTCATTACAAGCGCCTCAGCCTGTCCCCTGCTGTGGGCAATCAGATGTTCTTTCTTGGTGTTTGCGTCGCTTATGGTTTTCTGGCGTTCCGCGATAGCGTCGTTAACGTCCCGAAACGCATAGACTGCCTCTTTAACCGGACGTACGTCTACGATGTCAAGCGAAACGACCTCAATGCCGGAATCTATGGCTTCAAGGCCTTTGACAAGTTCATCCAGTATGGTTTCACGGATGAAATTACGGTTTGAAGTGAATATCAGGTCAATAAAGTTGCGTGCGAATATTTCTACCAGGCTCTCGCGTACCAGCATGGTCATTGTCATAGCCGGGTCGGAATTTGTGAACAGGTAGGATCTTAGATTCTTGATTTTGTACTGAACGGAAAAGTCGACTTCAACAAGGTTCATATCTCCGGACAGGATTGTAAAGTTGGCGGTGTTGTTTTCCATGCTCGACACCTGCTGCTTGACAATTCTTTCGACCTTGTGAACATAAAGTTTCTCAATGAAAGGGATTCTGTAGTGTATTCCCGGACCAACTTCCGCGTTGACGACCCTGCCGAAGCGGGTAAGCACTCCCCGTTCTTCCTTCTTGATCGCTCTAAGTCCTGTGGCTGCAATGCCTAGGACTATAACCGCGACCGACACCGCCAAGATCTCTTTTCTTTTGAGAAAGAAAAAATCAAATACGGAATATATTATTCGCGTGCTTTTCGGCAACCGGGGTTTTTCACTCATCGACCTTTCCCGCTGTCCGGTACTTCCTTGCTGTTCAGATATCTAAACAGTTCATTGTCCGCTGGCAGCATAAGAGTAGTGTTTCTGTCAATGATCAGGTCATAGCTGTCGAGGGCCCGGATAAATTTGTAGAACTCCGGATCCTCCTTGTAGGCCTTGCCCAGAAGCGACATCGCCTCGGCTTCCGCGTCGCCGAGAATAGCGGCGGCCTCCGCGTGAGCATCAGCCATGACTTTCTCGTGTTTGTTGACGGCGAGAGCTTCAATGCGAAGGGCCATCTCCTCCCCCTCGCTTCTGTAGCGGGCGGCAATACGGGCGCGCTCCGAGATCATCCGTTGGATCACGCTTGCCCGGTTCTCGGCAGGCAGGGTGTATTGAACAACTCCCGTTCTGATTACCTCAATACCGTAGTCTTCCCTCGCGATAGGTGCAACCATGGCGAGAATCCTTTCATTGGACGCATCATGGAGGTCTTCATGCTCCAGACCCAGCGTGATAAAAGAGTCGCGGGCTTCATTGCTTATGACTATTCCGCTGCTGGAAATATAAAGTTCCCGTAACCGGTCCACGGCGTTCTGGTTGGTTCGTATGGCTTTTACAAACAGCATGGGATCAACTATGCGCCACAGCATGTATCCTTCGATGAGAACGTTCTTCTTGTCCTCCGTGATGAGTTCCTGGCTAAGGCCGGGCAGAACGTTAATGCGACGGTCAACCTTGTAGACCCTCGATACGGGTCGAGGCCACTTCATGTGGAGCCCAGGCTGTCTCACGGGAGGAGATATCTTGCCGAAATGTGTCAGTACTCCCTGCTGGGTTTCGTTGATTATATAGAAACAGTTAAAAATCATTACGGCAACAATGACGACCGCAACGATAGTGACGGCAATCTTTTTTGCTTTTCCTGTCACTCTTCTTTCCTCCTGAAATTATTGTAGGTAGCGTCGTCGGTGCCGGTTTCCACCGGTTTTTTCTTCCAGAGCGCTACTCTGTTCAGAACATCCTCGCTGGGCACAATTATCTTGGGTTTGTTGGAAAGCGCGGTTTCGAGCTTCTCCCGCCAGAGCATGTTGCGAAGCACGGCCGGGGCGCTCCGTACGGCTCTTGCCACACGGCGGATCGCGCTTGCCTCCGCACCGGAGACTTTCTTCTTGTGATACGCCTTTGCTTCGGCCTGCTCCACTTCGTAATAGGCGTTGCCGTGCACCTGGGCAGCCACTGTCACCAGAAACCTCTGGGCGTCAACAATAATCCGCTCCTTGTCATCCTGCGCGTTTGAGACCTGCCGGAAAGCAGCGAACGTCTCAGGCAGGGGGTTTATTGACAGCACGTTTATCTTAACCAGCTCGACGCTGTCAAACACCTTTAACTCCGCGGTGGATCCCTGCTCGCCTTCAAACAGCCCGCTGACCGATTCTTCCAGAGCTTTGCGCTCGGCGTTAAGCAGCCGATCCATTTCCCTGTTGGACACAAAGTCCCGTATATTTTCCTTTACGAAATTCCCGAGGACGGATTCCACGTTTGTTATCCTGTAGTGATAGACGTAGGGATCCTTAACGCGATACTGTATGTCGAGGGTAATCGAAAGCAGGTTCAGATCGCCGGACACGTATTCCCCGGATGCACCAACGATCGATTTCACTTCCCGGACGGGCCATTTGTCAATCTTGACGAACGGCCTGGGAGCAAGATAGTGAAGACCGGGCTCAAGGTCTCTCCAGTAGACTTGGCCAAACAGACGACCATAGCCGACTGTGCCGGGATGCACGGTCGTGAAACCGCTGCTGAGCAGCAGTGTGATGACAACAACGCAGAGCATGCCTATGCCCCGGGAAGAAGCACTACCCCCCCCCGCTGACCATCTCCAGAAGGTTCTGAAGTGTTTTCCCAGAGGGCGCAGGTTGGACATGAGATCTTCGTAGCCGCTCTTCATGGCACCGGCACGGAATCTCCAGATTATCAATGCGGCCAAGGCGATTGTGCTGGCCCATTGCAATATCTGAATGGTGGGAGAACTTGACATCTGGAGAGTGACAGGAATCGCTATGCCGGCGGCGAGAAAGAGCAGATCAACCGCAATCCCGATTAGGACGGTCACCACAATAACGGAACCTACGTAGATGGATGTGAAACGGGTTCCGAATTGACCAGCGATAATTGCGATGGTAGCCGTATTGGTAGCCGGTCCGGTCATTAAAAAAACCAGCGCCGCCCCGGGACTGAACCCCTTGGCGACCAGAGCGGCGGCAATGGGAGTACTCGCTGATGCACAGATGTACAGAGGAACTCCCAGAAGAACCATGATCGGATAGGCCGCCCAGAATGTGTACTGACTTGATGCCAGATCGCCGGGTATGACAAGAAAAAGCAACGCGCCGAGGAAAATTCCAACCAGCAGGGAAAAGAGAATGTCATCCGCTATGTCTACGAAACCGTAGTGAAGAATGTGTCTGATTACCCTCCTGAAGTCCAGCTCTTGACCGTCGTCGGCCGTTGCCTCGCCGGGGGGATCGAAGGCAGATTTTCCCTCGCTCTCGCCGGAGGAGAGCATGTCACGGTAGAATTTCGGCTTAACCCAGGATACCAGTCTCTTTCCCGAAAGCACCTCGAAGATTTTCCTGAGCCAGTTGACGAAAAGGTTTCTGAGCTGCGAAAAGCTTACGTAACAATCATCCTGACCGGGCACCATGGACTCGTGCGTTCCATGGTCGTGGTGGCAGTGGGTGTCGCAGCTATGGTCATGATCATGTTCGTGATGCTCATGACCGTCGCTCTTCTTTTCGTCACGGTCGTCCCTTATGCTTCCTATGCAGAATATGCCGGCGACGACAGCGGTGATGAAGCTGATTATGGGCCGGGCAATCGCTACAATCGGCCCGAAGAAAGCGTTTGTAACGAGAATTGAATCCGCGCCTGTCTCCGGTGCGGTTATTAGAAATGACATGCAGGCTGAACGAGATGCTCCTTTCCTTCGCATCTCGGCAACCACGGGTACTACCGAACAACTGCAAAGCGGCATCGGCACCCCGACAGCGGCACTAGTACTTACCGATTTCAGGCTGTCATCGCGAAGCCATCTGAGAATCGCCTCGCGGGAAATGAATACATGAATCACACCCGAGAGGAAGAGGCCAAGCAGCAGCATTGGCGCCAGGAGCATGAAGGACAACCATAGAAAGTCAAAGAAACCGAACATAGGCTCGAAAAAAGTACAAATCCAATTTCAGGCTCTACCGTTCCTTATCCCGAATGATCACAAAAACCAAGGCGACGATATACCCTAACAGAACGAAAGGATGGCAGTCTTGAGTGTTTCAAGATTGCCACCCCTTGCTTTCCATAAATACTTTTTTGCAGTTTAACATAGTTCAGGAGAGGTGGCAATGGTTGGTTCTAACAGCCGTAGGGGCGGACACAGACGCTTATCGTCGCATTCTGAGTTTAAGGAGATAGGATGCCCTGATTATTTGGGAGTGCGAATTCGGACGCCCTAATAAAGTAGGAGAGAAGCTCGCGGGTTTTTTAAAAGAAGGATGAAAAAGAAAGACAAGGGAAGTGACTGGAGAACGGCGCACGACCCAGACAACTACGAGACGAAAAACGCGGGATGGAGGGCCGCGATACTATATGCCCTGTTTCTGTTTGCTTGGTGGTTTGTGTATTGGCTTACTTCTTACGCCTGAACATTCCGTATGATATTATTCCGCTACCGCGGTTAGCCGTTTAACGTTGGCGTGGGCGGAGTGATAAAGTTTTAACGACTCGTGATACTGCGCTCTAGTATCAAGCAATGTGCGTTGAGCATCAAGGACTTCCAGATACCCCAATTTGCCTTCGGTATAACTTTTATAAGCTAGTTCAAGGGCTCTCTCGGCAGACGGCAGCGTTTTTGTTCTCAGGCTTTCCGCCTCCAAGTAGGAAACATTCAGCTGTTGCCAGTTCTCTGTAAGTTCCTGCTCTAGCATTAGTTCCGCCTGCCGGATATTGTTTTCTGCCTGTCTGACTTCCCCACGCGCCATGGCAATGTTGCCTCCGTTTCGATCAAAGACAGGCAGAGGAATGGACACGCTGAAGAAAAACGCATGATCGTCACTTTCTTTAATCTGTTTTACGCCAATGCCGAAATCAATATCGGGAACGACTTGTGCGCGTTCAAGGTCAAGCAGCGATTCTTTTTCCATTTTCACGTAGGAAAGTTTTTGCATATCAGGAACGCTGGCAAGATTTCTGCGATAGTTCTCTATAGTGTCGGGTGCTTTGATATTAAAAAAAAGGGAGTGATCGAGCGAATTCTCCAGACTGGAAGCTCCCAGTACCTTTGCCAGTGTTTCTAGCTCAATCTCCAAATCAGCTTCCGCCCTTTGACGCGATATGCTGCTAAGAGAATAAGCTATTTCCGCTTTGACTTGATGAATTTCTGCGTCCTCGGCAGCCTGCATCTGCTCAGACACTGTGGCCAGCAGTTCCTGGGCCAGCAGTTCCTGGGCTTTGGCAAGCCTGACTACCTCGGTTCCGGCCAGCACGTTTGAATAGGCAATATAAACATCACGTTCCAGGTCAAGCCTTTCAACTGTCAGCTCTTCTACGGCACCTTTATAAGCGGCTCTTGCCACGTCTTTGCGCGCTGAGCGCTTTCCACCGACTTCAACAGTCTGTGTCAGTCCGTAGCTGTACTCGGCCGAGCGTCTCCCCTGAAATTCACCAGATCCAGCAAGATTTTCCGCTTCAAACTCTATCTCCGGATTTGGCCAGGAAGCAGACTGCTTCTCCGCGCCTTTTGCAGATTCCACGGCGGCGGCGGCAGATTTAATGCGCGGTGAGGCATCCAGAGCTCGTTTTATAGCATCTGGCAGAGTGAGCAAAGGTCCGGTGCTGTAAGTGCTCTCCACGTGGTCATGGGCCTTCAAAAACATATCCTGTGCCCATGAAGGCTGTGATAAGACCATTCCGGTTAGGAAACTGACCGTATATAATGCGGTTAATATTTTCTTCATTATGTAGTCTCTTCCCACCAATAAATCGAGAGTTATATATAAATAGTGTCTGTCAGGAAAGCTCTTTGTCAATGTTTAAATCCGACCGTTCGTTTCCTGTGACGAATTTTCCTCCTCGGTTTTTCAATTCCGGGCAATTGCTTGATTCCTCGCAAAGAAGAATTATTTTGTGTGTGAGATGATTTCGCCTGAAAAATTCACCTTGAAGGCTCAGGAAGCCATTCTGGAGGCACGAAGCGCGGCTGGCGACGCAGGAAATCAGGTGATTGACCTGCCGCATCTGTTCGCGGCTCTTGTAAGCCAGCCCGGAATGCCAACCAGGATTCTGGAGCAACTGGGATCTGACCCCCGGGTGCTTGCGCAGATAGCAGCAGAACAGATATCTAAGCTTCCCGAGGTCGAAGGAACCTCAGACCAGATATACATGAGCAGAGAGCTTGATTCCGCAATCCGTTCGGCCGACAAGGAGGCACAAAATCTTGGAGATGCGTATGTAAGCACTGAACACCTTCTGCTCGGCACTGTTTCTCACGCCACCGGAGAGCTAAAGGACGGATTCTCCGGATTGAATGTAACCAAGGAAGGGATTTTAAGGGTGCTAAAAGAACTGAGAGGTAACCAAACAGTGAACACACAGAGCCCCGAAGATACAATGGAGCCGCTCCGCCAGTACGGAAAGGATTTCACCGAACTTGCCCGAGGCGGAAAGATAGACCCTGTTATAGGAAGAGATGATGAGATAAGAAATGTGGTCCGCGTACTTCTTCGAAGAACAAAGAACAATCCGGTACTCATAGGAGAACCTGGAGTGGGAAAAACAGCTATAGTGGAAGGGCTAGCTCAGCGCATAGTTGACTCTGACGTTCCCGAGGGACTTAAGGACAAAAAACTGATTTCTCTTGATCTGGGATCACTGCTTGCCGGGGCCAAGTACAGGGGACAGTTTGAGGAGAGACTCAAGGCCGTACTAAAGGAAGTAACGGACTCCCAGGGAGAGATAATTCTTTTCATAGACGAGATACACACCGTCGTGGGAGCAGGGGCGGCCGACGGAGCTATGGATGCGTCAAACATGCTCAAACCGGCTCTTGCGCGTGGAGAACTTCACTGCATAGGTGCGACCACTCTCGATGAATACAGAAATCACATAGAAAAGGACGCCGCCCTTGAACGCAGGTTTCAGCAGGTCTACGTTGATGAACCTTCCGTGGAAGAAACCATATCGATCCTAAGAGGTCTTAAGGAAAAATATGAAGTTCATCACGGCGTAAAAATCAAGGACGAAGCTCTTGTTGCCGCCTCCCAGATCTCAAACAGGTATATCTCCGGGCGGTTTCTGCCCGATAAGGCCGTTGATCTAATGGACGAGGCTTCGGCGCGGCTCAAAATGGAGATTGACTCCGTGCCGACGGAGATAGACGAAATAAAAAGAAAGATAATACGCCTTGAAATAGAAAGGGAGGGATTTAAAAAAGAGCAGGACCCCGAACTTCTGGGAAAGCTTGAGGAAATCGAAAAAAGCCTCTCGGAACTGAAAGAGGAAGCGCAGGCACTTGAAGCGCACTGGCAGAAAGAAAAAGACTGCATATCGAGGATAAGAAAGACCAAAGAGGAAATAGAAAACGGAAGAATGGATGCGGAGAGAGCACAGAGAGAAGGAGATTTTTCCCGAGCATCCGAATTTCTTTACGGCAGAATCCCGGAACTTGGAAAGAATCTGGAGAGCCTCGGCGCGGAGCTTTCCGAAATACAGAGTCAAAGGAAAATGCTTCGCGAGGAAGTAAGTGCTGAAGATATAGCCGCGGTTGTATCAAAATGGACAGGGATACCCGTATCAAGCCTGATTGAAGAGGAGGTCGAAAAACTTGTTCATATGGAAGAAAGACTCTCGAAGCGGGTGGTGGGACAGCCTGGGCCGATAAAACTGATCTCAAATGCGCTTCGCAGATCAAGGGCCAGACTCTCCGATCCGAAAAGGCCTATAGGCTCGTTTATATTGCTCGGACCTACCGGGGTCGGGAAGACTGAACTTGCCAGATCACTTGCCGAATTCATGTTTGACGATGAAGACGCAATTCTGCGAATTGACATGAGCGAGTATATGGAGAAGCACTCGGTATCAAGACTGATCGGAGCCCCTCCCGGGTATGTCGGATACGAGGAAGGGGGACAGCTTTCAGAAACCGTGAGGAGACGACCCTACTCCGTGGTGCTTTTTGACGAGATAGAAAAAGCGCATCCCGATGTATTTAACCTGCTTCTTCAGATTCTTGACGACGGAAGGCTCACCGATGGACAGGGAAGAACCGTGGACTTCCGGAACACGGTAATAATAATGACCTCAAACCTGGGAAGCCAGCACATACAGGAATCGTCAGGGAACAGCGAGGAAATGGAAAATAAGATAAACGAGATGCTCAGGAATTATTTTCGTCCCGAATTTTTAAACAGAATTGACGAAGTTGTCATATTCAGCGCTCTGAAAAGAACAGACCTCGCGAAAATAGCCGAGATACAGGTCGGACATCTAAAAGAGAGGCTTGCGGAGCAGAATCTCGCCATAGAACTCTCCGAGAGAGCCCTTGCAAGGCTGGTTGATCTTGGTTACGACCCTGTTTTCGGGGCAAGACCGCTTAAACGCGCCGTACAGAAATATATACAGGATCCGCTTGCGAATGAGATACTGAAAGGAAATTTTAAGGACTCAGCCACGGTAAAAGTGGATCTGGACAAAGAAGGAAATTTTGCTTTCGGAAAAAAATAACTACGTATTAAAGTTCAAACTTGGTAGTAAGAAACAGTGTTCGTCCCAGTATGGAGTCCAGATACAACACCTGATCTTCGTCCTGGTCAGGGCGCGATTGACCCTCGTTGCCGATGTTCAGTATGCCTCCCGTAAGCTCGAACCAGTTAAAACCAAATGCATTTTCCCAGTTAAACACGATATCATGTCCAACCCAGCGCCGGTAGCGTTTGGTCCTGTCGTCGTTCCAGTAACCTGAAACCGCCTGCAGATTCCATTGCACGGTCATATCGGCCCGACCTGCACTGAGCAAAAAGTGCAGACGGTCGCGAGGGATATCTGCGGGTTGCACTTGTCCGGCTATTCGTCTTTCGTAGTTCGTTACCCTCAGCCAGTTGGCGTTGAGCATGAAATTCGCCCAGTCGATCTCCCAGTCGGTTTTAATTCCGATGTCAACTCCGTCAATATCCAATTCTCCGCTGTTGGTAAAGATGTTTTCAATTCCGCTTAATCGGCCGTCACGGCGCATCACCTTAACCGAAGGGTAACCGCTAAGTTCTCCTTTTCTTTCCAGAGTTACGATAAACTGCGGATCTAACATGCTTGGTATGTCAGAAGTCCGCAGGCGAAACCAGTCGGCGCTTGCATAAAACGGGCCCCCGCCCACTGAAACTCCAGCTGCAAAACTCTCGGTTTTGTCCGGTTCCAAATTCGAGTTGGCATTTTGGCTGAGTTCCACCTGTTCCATGGAACAATCTGCAGTTGCCGTGTCCGCATCGCAGACAAAAGGGTAAGTGATGGATTTTTTTTCATACAGTTCAAACAGCCCCGGAAATCGTGACCCCCGGCTCCAGGAGGCGCGAAGCGCCAGATTCGGCGTTACTCGATACAGGCTTGCTATACGATGCAAAAATATTGCCGGCAAATCATCCGGGTTCTCATACCGGCCAGACAGCAAGAAATCCAGCGCATTGCCAAGCGGTACCCATATGTCGCCAAAAAGGGCCAGACTCCGACGACCGACCGTTACGGAATTCAGATTTTCTCCGGGCACACCGCCAAGATCAACCAAATGGTCGTAACGGTCAAAATATTCATAAGTATTGCTTTGTTTGTTATATGAGAGCAGATATCCCGCAAACCAGCTGAGTTTGTTGCCCAAGATCTCAAACAAAGGGCCATCCAGCGAAACTTTTGATTCAATGTGATGAAACTGTTTCTTCACATACCTTCGCAAACTGCTTTCACTGATCGCTGTTTTATGCTTTGCAGTTTCCGAAAAAGGATCCTGGATATCGTAATTTCCGTTTTCAATGGCGGCTTTAACTGTGGGTATGTGAACGTAAGTGCCGCCTGTATCGATATACTCGTAGCGATTGTAGTGAATATCTGCGTGGTAATCTATATCGCCTTTGATTTCACCTTCCAAACCCACTGAGATATCGTAATCCTTTACGTCCGTGTTCCATTGACGGTTCCCATGCCCCAAAAAGCTGTGCTCAACGCTGATTTCCCGCGGGAAATTCCTCTCGTCAAGACCTTCAGTGCTGTTGATTATGCTTTGCTTCAGCATTTCGGTCGGTGCGAATGAGAAACCACCTGATTCCGGTGCCTGAAGCAGTTTCGTTCTTGATCTCGCGGCTCGGGCTTTAACGTGAATAATGGCCGCATCCCCGACTGGGTACTGAAAATCCATAAACGCGTTATCGTTTTCCCTGCGCCGCAAATGCCATGAGATGTCGGCATGAGCGAAACCGCAGACACTCCCAGACATATTATCCCCGGAGGAGGTCGTTAATATTCCCGCGTATGTGTTTTCATCGCAGTCGTTAAGCGGTGCCGTTATTTCCTTGTCGTCAGCTGTTGTAAGAAACAGGGTGTTTCCACCTACAGACACCCCCTGAGCATCTGCTAAGGAACCTCCGGGGGTATATATCGCACGGCTGTAGTCACGGTCCGCATCACGAACTTCATTGCGTCTAAATATCTCTGCGCCGAAGGTTATATGACCTTCTCCCAGACTGCTCCCCCAAATAGTGCTTAGGTATTCCGAATCTCCACCCTCAGCGCGCGGACGTGCGATGCCTGAACGAACTTCAAGACCTTCATAATCGTTTCTGAAAACTATATTTATTAAGGCACTGGTAGCTTTTCCGATATAAGGGGCGCTTGCGCTGTCCTTGAAAATCTCAATGCGTTCAATCGCCGCAAGCGGGATTAAATCAAGGTCGATGTCAAAACTTGTGGCATGCTTTCCGTTTACAATGACTGCATAACGACCAGGTCCGAGTATAAAGGGTCTATGTGAACCGAAATCATTAAAATTTGATTTCTGTGACAAAAGATCGCTCAATTTGGTTATTCCGGAGAGTTCAATGTCACGCCGGGTGATCACCACCATGGGGTGCAGTCTCTTTGACATGACTTCTGAGTGCGGCTGACCACCTACAAGGACTTCATCTTCTTCCCAAGCCATCGTATGTTCAGTTCTCAGAGTAAGAAGTGTGAGTACCAAGGCGAGAACCGCAACCAGATTGTTTGGTTCACAAATCCTGTGAATCATCTTTTTTTGTCGGTCATGGGCCTGTGAAGAATAGAACAAATACTTTGTCTTCTCCACGTATGGAGTTTACAGATATCCGTTACCTGTATTGGACGGACTTTTAAGTTACCGCTGTTATGGCTTCGGAGCGGGAATGAAGCACCGGCATGATCCGGTCAAAACACGTGATCTCGAATACTTCTCTCATAGGTCCGGACAGGGAGCACACCGCGAATTTCGCTTTGTTCTCCCGCTGCCTTTTGGCGACAAGCAGGATCGAGCGCAGTCCCATGCTGTTGATGTAGGTCAACCCTTCGAGATCCAGAACTATAGGGACATCCTGTTGCTGGATTTCCTTGAATACCGCGTGGTGAAATTCCCGTCCGCTCAGGCCTTTGATCTCGCCGGATATGGTTATTATCAGAACTCCTTTGAACTGATCGACCTGGATTTTAAATTCTGCGTCGCTCATTTTAAGCGTTTCTCTATACTGTCCAGACGTTGCAGTATTATCTCGAACTTGCTCTGTAGAGAATACATTAAGCCTATACCCACATCTTATCACACTTTTGGGCGGTGAAGTATATAAACCCCAAAATTTCCGTCCTAGTTCCTTCTTTTTACCTTTCTTCAGCCAAAAGAGCGGCAATTTCTGCCGGAACTTCTTCTACGATAATGCTTATTCTCTCACCGGAGTTTCTGTTTTTTATCTCCACCTTGCCCTCTTTCAGGCTTCTTTGCCCGACAGTGACCTGAATCGGAATTCCCAGCAGATCGGAGTCCTTGAATTTCACGCCGGCGGTCTCCGCTCTGTCATCAATAAGAACATCTACTCCGTCGTGGAGAAGCGCTGAGTATATCTTCTCCGCCGCATCCTTTACGTCCTGCTGTTTCATGTTTATCGGAAGCACGGAAACTTCAAAGGGAGCTATGGGAACGGGGAATTTTATTCCGTACTCATCGTTATTCTGTTCTATAGCTGCCGCTACCGTTCTCCCTATCCCGATTCCGTAACAACCCATGACAAGTGGTTTTTCGGCCCCGCTCTCATCTACGTAGGTAGCTCCCATGGCTTCGCTGTACTTGGTCCCCAGCTTGAAAACGTGTCCGACTTCAATGCCTCTTGACGCCCTCAGAACTCCGTTTTCAGAAACCGGGCAAGGATCCCCTTCCCTCGCCACCCTTATATCCGCATAGGAATCGGCTTCAAAATCCCGCCCGGGGTTAACGCCGGTTATGTGATAGTCGCCTTTGTTGGCTCCAGTTACGGCGTTTTTCATGTTGCGAACGGATTTGTCCGCAACCACCCTCACGTTCTTTCTCTTAAGTCCCACGGGCCCGCTGAATCCAAGCGGTCCTCCTGAAACCTCCAGGATTGTCTGCGGATCGGCAAGTTCTGTGACATCGCATCCGATAAAATTTCTAAGCTTGGTTAGACTGAGTTCAGTGTCTCCTCTTACAAGCGCAACGACCGGTTCCGCTTCGGTACGCACTATAAGGGTTTTTATCAGTTCCTCCGGCCCTACCTTTAAAAGCTGCGCCACATCTTCAACCGTCTTAAGATCCGGAGTGTGAACCTCGGAGAGTTCGTCAAGACCGGAGGTTGTTCTCGGCCCTTTCCTCTCGTCTTCTGAAACGCCGATTCTTGCAAGTTCTAAATTCGCCGCGTAATCGGCTTCCGTGGAACTCATTATCACATCTTCTCCGGTGTCGGCCGTCACCATGAACTCATGTGAGAAACTTCCGCCGATGTTTCCGGAATCAGCGGCTACCACGCTGAATTCGAGTCCGCATCTTTCGAATATGCGCACGTAAGCGTCGTACATTGCCTGGTAGGAATGATCAGCCTCCTCGTCGGAAGCATCAAAACTGTAGGCATCTTTCATTATGAATTCACGTGCCCTCATAACTCCGAACCGGGGGCGAATTTCATCCCTGAACTTCGTCTGTATCTGGTAGAAATTAACCGGGAGCTGTTTGTAGGAGCGAATCTCCTTTCGCACTATGTCCGTTATTATCTCCTCATGGGTAGGACCCAGACAGAAATCCCGCTCGGCGCGGTCCTTAAAGCGAAGCAGCTCCTTCCCGTAGTAATCCCACCTGGCGCTCTCAATCCAGGGCTCAGCCGGAAGCACCGCGGGCATGAGAAGCTCGATGGCCCCGGCCCTGTTCATTTCCTCCCGCACTATGTTCTCAACTTTTCTTATGGATCTGAGCCCCAGGGGAAGATAGTTGTAGATGCCGGCCGCAAGTTTTCTTATCATGCCGGCTCTTACCATAAGCTTGTGACTTATGATTTCGGCGTCCGAAGGGTCTTCCTTAACCGTGGGTATGAAGTAGGAAGAAAACCTCATCTGTTTTTCTCCTTTAAAGCGATTTTGGAACTCAGCCGGGAAACAATTTTAGGGGTCTCTAGGATCAGTTGACGTAGTTTCTTTGTATTTCCTTGACAAGTTCTCCGACCAGATCGGCTTCTTTGAAAGATTTTATCAGCTTTCCGTCCCGATAAAGCATTCCCTTCCCCCTTCCCCCGGCTATTCCTATATCGGCTTCTGCGGCCTCGCCCGGTCCGTTAACAACGCATCCCAGTAAGGCAACCTTAACCGGCCTCGGAAGATCAAAGCCGGAGACGGCCTGCTCGACTTCCGAAACGAGTTTTTCAAGATCTATTTCAAGCCGCCCGCACCCCGGGCACGAGATAAGCTCGATTCCGTTGTTCCTCATTCCCAAGGATCTCAGTATGTTCATTCCGACAACAATCTCTTCCACCGGATCTCCCGTTAAAGAAACCCTTATTGTGTCGCCTATTCCTTCGGCCAGAAGCGCCCCGATTCCTATGGAGGATTTCACCGTCCCCATCCCCGGGGTTCCGGCCTCGGTGACTCCAAGGTGGAGAGGGTATTCGGTTTTCTCCGCGAGCATTCTGTATGCGGCGATCATTTTCCTCACGTCCGTGGATTTAACGGAAATCTTTATCTCGTAAAAGTCAAGGTCCTCGAGTATGTGCACGTGTCTCAGCGCGCTTTCGACCAGAGCCTCCGCGGTTGGATGCTTGTGCTTTCTGAGTATGTCTTTTTGAAGAGAACCTGAGTTTACTCCTATCCTTATGGGAATTTCCCTTTCTCTGCAGGCATCAACCACGGCTTTTATTCTGTACTTGGCACCGATGTTTCCGGGATTTATTCTCATCCCGTCAACTCCCTGCTTTATTGATTCAAGGGCAAGTTTGTAGTCAAAATGTATGTCTGAGACCAGGGGAATTCTTATTTCCTTTCGTATCGCTCCAAGAGCCCTTGCGGCATCCATGTCCGGAACAGCGACCCTGACGATGTCACATCCTGCCTCTTCAAGTTTTTTTATCTGGGAAACCGTCGACGCGACATCTCTGGTATCGGTAATAGTCATTGACTGGACCGATACGGGAGCTCCCCCGCCTATTTTCACGTTGCCGATTGATATCTGCCGGGATTGTCTCATGACTTGCGGAGAAGGCTATTGAATAGTTATTATAGTGTCAAGAAAAGGTAAAGCGGAACGCATCTTCTAAAGTTTTTATTCACTTGGTTAAGGTCTTAGACAATGAAGTAACCTGTATTACATAGAGAAAAGCCAATTCAAGAGCTTTTTACAGCTGCTAAATAAAAGGAAGAATCAGGAGGCGAAAATTATGGGGATGAAAAAAATAATTCAGATAGACAGAGGCGATTCCGCAAAGGATAAAAGCACCGTATCTTTTACGAAATTCGACAAGAAGGAAAAAAGCGAAAATCGCCCGGAAATAACCGAAGAAATCGTCTATGATGCTCTAAAAGAAGTCCACGATCCTGAACTTCCCGTGAGCATAGTGGATCTGGGGCTTATTTATGACACCCAGATTTCCGGGCGGAACGTTCAAGTTAAAATGACTCTCACCACTCCCGGATGCGCAATGGGCGCTCAAATAGCCGGTCAGGCGGAGATGGCCCTTAAAAACGCGGGAGCCGATAACGTACTTATAGAGGTGATATGGGATCCCCCCTGGAACCCCGACATGATATCCGAAGAAGGAAAAAAGAAACTGGGTATCACTTAGGGGGATTTTTTCCGTGGAACTAACCAGGGAACGGATAATAAAAGTTCTTAAGGGCGTTAACTATCCGGGGTTTAACCGGGACATAGTATCCTTCGGTCTGGTAAAAGACATTGTTGTCGAGGGCTCGAAGGTAAACCTCTCCATAGTGCTTCCCAAGCCCGATAAAAAGATCCAGTCCGTGATTGAAGAAGAGGTCCGAAAAGCAATCTTCGGCATACCCGGAGTCGAGGACCTTTCGATGAAGATCGGTTCTCGGCCGCAGAAGCAGATAGCCACCGACGCGGGCGGTGAAAAAAGCAAGCTTCCCGACATAAAGTACTATATAGCCGTCGCAAGCGGCAAGGGAGGAGTCGGCAAATCAACCATAGCGACAAATCTTTCCCTGGCGATTTCCAAAAAAAGGGAAAAAGTCGGGCTTATGGATGCCGATATCTGGGGACCCAGCGCTCCCTTGATGATGGGAATAAGCGAAAAACCTCGCGCGACTGCTGACGACAAAATAGTTCCAATAGAGAAATTCGGACTCAAGGTAATGTCCATCGGGTTCCTGGTGAACGAGGAGGATGCCGTGATATGGAGAGGGCCCATGGTTCACGGAGCGATAAAGCAGTTTATTGAAGACGTCGAGTGGAGCGGAACTGATTACCTGGTAATCGACCTTCCCCCGGGTACCGGAGACGCCCAGCTTTCCCTGGCGCAGACGGCTCCAATAAGCGGAGGAGTGATAGTGACTACTCCGCAGGATGTGGCTCTCGTGGACGTGAGAAGAGGAATACTTATGTTTAACAAACTCAATATCCCCATTCTCGGAATAGTGGAGAACATGAGCTATCTCGATATGCCGGATGTAGACGGGAAAATTGACATATTCGGCAGGGGCGGAGGAAGACGGATGGCGGAGAGGTTCGAAGTTCCGTTTCTGGGAGAAATCCCGCTTGATCCCAGGATAAGAATCGGCGGGGATAACGGGACCCCGATTGTGGAATCCGATCCGCAAAGCGCCGCGGGAAAGGCTTTTTTTGAGATTGCGGACAGAATACTCGAATCAATAGAGAACTGACCGAAGGACATAAATCACCCGTCGGCTTTTAAGAAATCTCCTGAACTAGCTGCCTGGTTCCGCCATCAGGTATCCAAACAACCTTTTGATCAGCCCTGCGAAAGTCATTAAAGAAACAATGTCCTGGCCAATTTCCCCGAATCTTAAGTAAGATTATAAAAAGCATGAAAAAACCGGAGTTCTTATTTTCATGAACACAGAAAAGGATCTTTATGGGGTGCTCGGTGTATCTCGAAACGCGACACAGGACCAGATAAAAAAAGCGTATCGAGACCTCGCTAGAAAACATCACCCTGATATGAACCAGGGAGATAAAAAATCCGAGGAAAAATTCAAGGAAATCCAGCACGCCTACGAGACCCTTTCTGACCCGGAGAAGAAAAAAACCTATGATATGTTCGGAACAACAGGTTTCGGCAGACAGAACCCGGGTGCCGGCGGGAGTTATAGGCAGTATTCACGGGGTTTTCCGGGCATAGACGAGATTTTCAAAGATATCTTTTCCCAGGGGGGTGGAGCCTATGGTATGGGTGGTGCCGGAGGAAATTTCGGAGATATTTTCGATCTTGGCGGCATGCGACAGCAGCCGAGAAGACCGAAGAACATCCAGCATCCCGTAACCCTTGATTTTGAAACCGCCGTAAAAGGAGGAGAAAAAGAACTTCTGATGAAATCCCCGGAGGGCGAAACAAAGAAAATAACGGTCAAGATTCCGGCAGGAGTAAGAACCGGGTCCAAAGTAAGGCTGCCGGGTAAAGGCGAACAGCTAAATTCCATGGCCGGGGACCTCATACTCGAGATAAAGGTTTTGTCCCACCCGATTTTTAAAAGGGAAAATGACGACATATATATTGATCTTCCGTTAACGATTTACGAAGCCGCCCTGGGGACGCTGATTGACGTACCAACCATAGAAAGCCCAGTAAAACTTACGATTCCTCCCGGGGTCGGAAGCGGCACAAAGATGAGACTTAGAGGAAAGGGAGTGAAAAATCCCAAGACCGCCAAGAGAGGAGATCAGTTCGTAGTTATTCAGATAGCAATGCCTCAGGAATCCGATAAAAACATCGAAGACCTTATGAGCGAGATAAAGGAGAAATATCCCTACGACCCTAGAAAAAAGCTTCGCCAGTATCTATAATTGACTCCTTAAGAACGTATGCGCAAGGAGAGTGACCTGCCGTGAGCGGCGAAAAAGAAGAATTGAAAATGGATTTTTCGGGGTTTATTCTTTCGTTAAACGCCTCGGCCCTTATTCACTTGGGAGAAATTCCCGATCCACACTCAAAAAAAAGAGAAGTTAATATTCCCGCAGCCAAGCACACCATAACCATACTCGAGATACTCGCGGAAAAAACCGAGGGGAATCTTACAGAAGAGGAAAAACAGCTTCTCGACGACATGATTTACAACATCCGGATGAAATACGTAAAGTCCCTAAGCTGATTCTCCTCTACATAGCCGAGAGTTTCAGAAACTGTCCGTACCTTTCCTCTATTTCCTGCTTTTGAAGCGAGTCAAGGCGTCTTACGCTGAAATCCTCAACGGTAAAAGAAGCTAGAACACTTCCGTAAGCAACCCCTTTTTTAAAGCCGGCAAAGTCAAGATCTTCGCCCTGGGACGCCACATACCCCATGAATCCTCCGGCAAAGGTGTCTCCCGCTCCCGTTGGGTCAAGTACTTTTTCAAGCATGTAGCTTGGGGCAAAAAACAGGTCTTCCTGAGAAAAGAGCAAAGCTCCGTACTCCCCTCTTTTCACAATCAGAAATTCTGGACCCATGCTCATTATCTTCTTCGCCGCTCTGGATATCAGCGGTTCTTCGGACAGCTGTCTTGCCTCGGAATCATTTATTATAAGAATGTTAACTCTGCCGAGAAGCTTTTTAAGTTCATCCAGTTTGTTCTCTATCCAGAAATTCATGGTGTCACAGGCCACGACTCGAGGCGAACTCACCTGCTCAAGAACTTTCATTTGTATCTCGGGGTCTGTGTTGGCCAGAAAAAGATAGTCAGCATCTCTGGATTTCTCGGGAACCACGGGATCAAACGACCCCAGAACGCCGAGGATGACGGAAACTGTTTCGGGATCTTTCATGTCATAATCATATCTGCCTTCCCACCTGAAGGTTTCTCCGGCACTGATAGTTATTCCCTCTGTGTCAATCCCCCTTGAGTGAAGCAGATCAGAGTAGTCCGAGGGGAAATCATCTCCCACAGACGAAACCATATGCACATCTGTAAAGTTCCGGGCCGCCAGAGAGAAATAACAAGCCGATCCTCCAAGAACGTCCTCTTCTCTTCCGAAAGGGGTTTCTATGGTGTCAATCCCCACCGATCCTACGACTACGATGCTCATCTTCGCCTCTACATATATTTTTTTATAATGGTCTCAAGCCTCTTTCTGGTTCCTTCACTTACACGCTCCGGGGGCGTTATTATGGAGCAACCTAGGGCACTGGCACAGGGGCATTCCCTTTTCTCTGGGATAGTATCAACTACGGCGGCCAATATCCTTTTTGCCGCGTCAACATTTTTGTTCATGATCTCTATTATGTCTGAAACCTTAACGTCATCGTGATCTTCGTTCCAGCAGTCATAATCGGTGCTAAGAGCTATTACGGAATAGCAAATCTCGGCTTCCCTAGCGAGTCTTGCTTCCGGCATGGCAGTCATCCCTATCACGCTCGCTCCCCATTCTCTGTAAAGATGGCTTTCTGCCCTGGTAGAGAACTGGGGGCCCTCTATACAGATATAGGTTCCTCCCGAGTGAACCGTCCCGGCAAATCCAAGTGATGCCTCTTTAATACAGCTCGAGAGGACAGAACATACAGGTTCGGCCATCGAAACGTGCGCTACTAAGTCACTATCAAAAAAGGTGGAAGGTCGCCCTTTTGTGTTATCAATGAACTGATCAGGTATCAATATGTGTCCGGGCTCTATTTCCTCTTTCATGCTTCCCACGGCGCTTACGGATATAATCCACTCCACTCCCATAGCTTTCATCGCGTATATATTCGCCCGGAAATTTATCTCCGATGGAGATATGGTGTGCCCCGCGCCGTGTCTCGGGAGAAAAACCATGCGGGCGTTTCCAAGGGTTCCCGTAACGAGATTTGAGGAAGGGTTGCCCCATGGAGTTTCCATGGAAACGCTTTTAACGTCAGAGAGCCCTTCCATTTCGTAAAGACCGCTTCCGCCTATCACTCCTATGGTTTTCAAACTTCAATCTCCATCTGGCGATGCACCGGTTTTGCTACAATGATCACCCTGTTTTCACCTGAAAAAGGCAGCTTGAGTTCTTTTGTGAAAAGAAGTTCCACAGACTCCGGATGCCGGCTCGCGTAATCTTCCCACTCTTTTTTTCCCCGAGGCCCCTTCATTATAACCATCTCCCCTCCGATATCCAGATAAGGGGCGCCGAGAGCAACGACGGTATCCACACTTCCAACCGCCCGAAACGTCACCCGGTCAAAACTCCCCCTCATGCCGCCGCTCAGTTCCTCTGCCCTGGCGTTATGAATATCGATACCTGAAAGTCCCAGAGACCTTTTTACCTCTTTTAGAAAAGCGACTTTCTTTCCCACTGATTCCACAAGAGCGACACTCAGAGAAGCGTCGTAAATATAGAGCGGGATTCCAGGAAGCCCGGCACCCGTGCCTATGTCAAGCACCCTTGATCCCAGAGGTATGAATTCAGCCACGGTAAGGGAGTCGAGAAGATGCTTGATTATAATTTCCCGGTCACTAAGAACAGAGCTGAGATTTATACGCTTCCCCCACTTGCGCAGGAGATCGATGTAAGAGAGGAAAAGATCTGTCCTGAGATTCTTTATACCTATCCGTTGCGCTCCTTCCCTGAGGAGTTGTTCATTAGTCATTTTGGCTCGCGGGCGGCAGCATCGTTTGCCGCTTTAAAGGCGAAGGTAAGAAACCCCGTATGCGCCACGGTCCTGTTGTCCGGGCGGGTCTTTCCCCTTTTTACCTGATAGTTTCTCATTATAAGCTCTACAGTTTCAATTCTGACAAATCCGGTCTCCTCAAGCACCTCTGCGGTTCTTTCCACCTGGTTGTAGGTCGGGGAAATACTCGCGATCCTTCCCCCTGAGGCAAGAGCTTCGTAGGACGCGGGAATTCCGTACCACGGGGAAGGGAGGTCGAGTATCGCGACGTCAACATCCCTTTCCTTAAAGCCCTCTCTGGCATCGCCGCAGTTAAATTCCACGTACTCTGAAAGTCCCGCCCGCCGCACGTTGTCTCTGGCGTTATTCATGAACTGTTCTCTTCTCTCGTAAGTATAGATTTTTCCGGAGGGAGCCACTGAATTCGCAAGCGCGATGGTAAGAGCTCCCGAGCCGGTTGCGGCTTCAACAACTCTGCTTCCAGCTTTCACGTCCGTTTTAAAGAGAATCAGCGCCGCGTCCTTAGGGTAAACAATCTGCGTAGCTCTCCTCACCTTCATCATCTTCTGTTCAACGGTCGGAGAAAGAAGC
This sequence comes from uncultured Spirochaetia bacterium, assembly GCA_964429945.1. Classification (GTDB taxonomy): domain Bacteria; phylum Desulfobacterota_D; class UBA1144; order Nemesobacterales; family Nemesobacteraceae; genus Nemesobacter. The sequence continues at coordinate 23,604 of CAYSDX010000078.1, forward strand.
ACAAAATCATTTCCGAGACTCGAGACTATAGTCTCTCCCCATTTTTTCCCAAGCGCGGATGAAAGATCGAGTATCCCCATGTGAGAACTGAAGGATTTGCCCTCTTCCACCACTACCATGAAGCTTTTGTTGTCGGGAGAAACGAGAAGAATCGTGTCACCGGATTTTATTTTCATGAAAGCCGTTTTGCCCTCCCCGCACTTATAAAATATTTATAGGTGAAGATAATGCACCCCGCAAGCAGGAATATTCCCACCGCGGAGTACATGTTGGGGAAACCGTGATCACGCGCTATGATTCCGAGAGCAAAGGCGAAAAAGTTTATCCCGATACTAAAAGACATGTTAAATGCGCCCATGGCCGTTCCTCTCTCATCATCAAAGGCCCTGTCGATAATCATCGCGCTTATGGTGGGGTAGAGAATCCCGTAACCCAGACTGAATACAAAAGAAACCAGAACAGCGCTCAAAGTGGAGCTTATGGAAGAAATCATGAGCAGGGACAAGACCATGATAAGCATTGAAGGCAGGGCTATTTTCCTCCTCTCAACAATATCCGGAAGCTTCCCGCCCAGGACCCTGATTAATATGACGGTCACGGAATATGTAAGAAAAAAGCTCCATGCATGAATTTCTTTTCCCTCGAGAAAAACTGAGAAGAAATTAAGCATGCTTCCAAGCCCCACGGCAATTATGAGATTGGTTAGCAGAAGCACGCGGAACCTCGCGGAGAAGACAACGTCGAAAAAGCCGCTGAAAATGGATTTTTTGGATACAGTAAAACTCCCCTCCCGCGCGAGGAAACAGAGAATAAAGGCAAGCAGGCTGAAAAGGGAGGTATAAAGAAAGAAGGTCGAGTAACCGAATCTTTCTATCACAAATTCTCCAATGGTAGGTCCAACCGAGTAAGAAGCTATTGTGAAGGCACCAAAAATGCCGAGTCCGTAAGCCCTTGTTTCACTGGGAACATAATCGGAGACCGCAGTAGCGGCAGAGGTAAAGAAAAAAGCGAAAGCAACTCCCTGCATAAGTCTCAGAATAAATATTTTCACGTCAACATCCGATATGAAAATGTAGAGGAGAGAAATCAGAAACATCAAAGAAGAGCCCGCAAGCATGAATCTCCTCCGCCCGTAGTGATCTATCAGAAAAGCCACAAAGGGAATGACTCCTATTGAAGTTATGCCGAAAGTTCCCATGACGTACCCTATACGAGCCTCGTCACCTCCGATATCCCTTATGAAAAGCGGAAGCAGGAAAAAAGAGGAGAAATTGCAGAAAAAGAAGAAGTTCCCCAAAGTAACCAGGGAAAAATCTCTGTACTTTTGTAGGAGAACCATCTTAAACGTTGACCTGAAAAAAAGAGGGTAAAGAAGGGGAGTTTACATGATTTTGTACCTTCTATCAGAACAACCGTGATTTTTTGACATGAAAGGGGCTCGTGATATAATACGGCATCTTCTGAGCCGTTAGCTCAGCTGGTAGAGCAACTGCCTTTTAAGCAGTGGGTCACAGGTTCGAATCCTGTACGGCTCATCTTTTCGCCGTCCCCGTCGTCTAGTCAGGCCTAGGACATCGGCCTTTCACGCCGGTAACAGGGGTTCAAATCCCCTCGGGGACGCCAGAAAGGAATTCCCCCTGGCAATTAAAAAACATAATAAAAACAGTCAGTTAGAATCCTCTACTCAAGTGGTTTCTATATGATCTTCTACTTTCTTGTGACTCGAAAGCATCAAAAATAAGCCTTGCGATTGTTTTTGAGCACAAGAATTCCCTTTTAGAATTGTGCAAGAGATTTAAAGATTGGAGTCTTTCACCTTTGCCAAGGTAAATTCCGTTACAGAGAGTGCGGAGCCGCTGCTCTAATTCACCGGGTTGAGTCGAAAATAAAGCGACGGGGGTTAAGATTGTCCGCTGACCCTAGAGATATTTTTCGTATTCCTCTTTGAAAAGATCCGACAGCGTATTGGCCTTGCGGTCATACTCTTCCGGATCATCCCATGAAAGTCTGGGCTGAAGAAGGGTTGAATCAACTCCTGGACACTCAACCGGTACGGACAAATCAAGTATGGGAATTTTGACAAACTCCTTGTCGTCAAGCGAACCGTTTACCGCAGCACTAACAAGAGCCCTTGTGGACGGGAGAGGCATTCTTTTGCCGACTCCGAAAGGTCCGCCGGAAATCCCGGTATTAAGCAGCCAAACACTTACCTCGTGCTTCTCCATTCTTTCTTTCAGCATTCTGCCGTAAAACTTCGGGGGCCTTGGAAGAAAAGGAGACCCGAAACATGAACTGAAAGTTGCCTGAGGTTTGCTTACCCCTCTCTCCGTACCAGCGACTTTCGCCGTGTATCCAAGAAGGAAATAACGCATGGCCTGATCGGGATCGAGTTTCGATATCGGAGGCAGGACTCCGAAAGCGTCATAGGTCAGCATGAAAATACTTTTCGGAATGCTCCCTACTCCCTCAGGGACAATGTTCTCAAGCATATCAATCTGATAAGCTCCGCGAGTGTTTTCCGTATGCTTATCACTGTCAAAATCTATCTTTCCCGTCTCCAGATCAAGGTCAACATTTTCCAGAACCGAACCGAAATTAAGTGCTGCCCGGTAAATCTCGGGCTCAGTGGTTGGACTAAGCTTTATGGTTTTTGCGTAACACCCACCTTCGAAATTAAAAACCCCCTCATCAAACCAGCCGTGCTCATCATCTCCGATAAGCGCTCTTTCAGGGTCGGCGGAAAGCGTGGTCTTGCCGGTTCCCGACAATCCAAAGAAAAGCGCCACATTCCCATCTTCTCCGATATTTGCTGAACAGTGCATTGGAAAAACGTCTTTTTCCGGCAGGAGAAAATTCATTGCGGCAAAAACGGATTTCTTCATTTCTCCGGCATAGCGCGTTCCCCCGATAAGAGCAATTCTCCGGCTCAGGTTAAGAAATATGAACGTTTCACTGTTAAGACCGTAGCTCTCGGGATCATCCGCCTTGAAACCCGGGGCCGAGATGACGGTGAAACCCACTTCCTCGTGCGGAAGCTCTGAAGCGTTCGGCCTTATGAAAAGGTTGTTTACAAAAAGATTGTGCCAAGCGAATTCATTTATCACTCTCACGTTTGTTCTATAGTCGGGATGGGCGCAGACCTGCAGGTCTCTTACGAAAACGTCCTTCCCCTCGAGATAATCCATCACTTTTTCATAAAAGTGATCAAACACCTCGGGCGACACAGGCTGGTTCACCGCTCCCCAGTCTATATCCTTTTCCGTAGAAGGTTCCTTTACCACGAACCTGTCCTTAGGAGATCTTCCAGTGTGGGGAGAGGTAAAGCCTACAAAAGTTCCACTCTCGCCGATGTGTCCTTCATCTCTTTTAATTGCCTCTTCGTAGAGCCTGGAAACAGGGAGGTTGTAATATACACCGGAAGGATTTTTGAGCTGATGTTTCTCTGAAAGTTCCTTTTCGATTGAAAAATTCTCAGACATGTTTTTGCCTCCAAATTCCCTCTCGCCTAAAGACTTTAGGAGCAATAAAGATATCGGGGAAAATCAACTACTTCATTAAAGGAGTTGTAAGATATACAAAGTTTCCCTTTTTGCAAGAATAAAAAACAACTGATTTGCAGAATCCGCAAGACCCGCTGAGGGAACTGATTTTATGTCTTTGCGCTAACCTCGGATATCCATCCGGTTATGGTATCTATTGAGACTCCTGGATTCTCTACGCAGTCATGTTTTGCATCCGGTATATAACGTAGCGTCACGTTTTCGTTGCCCGACTGGTTCATTATGTTCTTAAGCTCCTTGGGCTCCCACACATCGACGATGTCGTCCTCTGCCCCGTGGATAAACAAAACGGGGATTTTCACATCCTGTATAATCTCGCAGGTTTTCGCGTAGTAGGCATGAGGTCCTCTCATAAACCACCAGGTCCTGTAAGTAAACATCTCGGCATCAACCGGGTTAAAGGAATCTCCCCAGGCCCTGTAGACAATAAATAGTTGGTCGTTTTTCTTTTTGTCCGGACTCGAACCCAGCACCTCCCTGGCTTTCAGATAGATAGCCTCATAAGAAGGAATGCTTCTGTTTCTCTCAAGCCTTCTTTGCTGTGAATAGGGAAGAGAATAGGAACAGCCTTCCAGTATAAGCCCTTTTATCCCGAGAGAACCGGTCTGGGAAGCGTAGTAGACAGCCATGCTAGCCCCCAGGCTGTAGCCCAGCATGAAAATGTTACGAAACCCCTCTTTTTGAAGAATATTCACCGATTCCTTCATTTCATGAATCGTGTCAGGGAAAATCCCCTCCCCCATTATCTGGCCCATGAAAGCCATGCGGGTATTCACAGAAAGCGTGCTTATGTTTTTTTCCTTAAGAAGCGGAGGGAGCCTAACCGGGGTTCCTCTCGTGAGAAAATGTCCCAGCACCCCGTAGAGATTTATGATTATGGGAGATTCATAAAGATCTTCTTCCGACGCAAACTCGGGGGTGACGAGAAGAGAATTCACCTCAAATCCATCTTCAGTCTTGTAAGTAAGAAGACTCTTTTGTTCGTTTATCATTGCAGAATCAGACGAACCTTCTGTCAAGCCACCTTACTATAATGTCACCCATTTCCTCCTCTTTCCCTTCGAGATTGTGACCGGTGTTCAGGTAGTAGGCGGAAACGTCATCGTTTCCGTTATCTATGGCTATCTGTGCAAGGTTGTGGGTCTCATCGGGTTTTACAAACGCATCGTTCCAACCCTGTATAAGAAGAATCGGCAGTTTTATGTTCTCTATCTGCTTATAGCTTTTTACGGCTACTGCCTCAGGGCCGGCAAGGAACCACCAGGTCTTGTAAGTATATATCTCAGTGTGTTCCGGCCGGTAAGAGTTCCCTCTCGCCTTAAAGATAAGAATTGTTCTGTCCTGTTCTGAGTTATGGGGGTCATCGCCGAGTATCATCTTCGCCTCCTCATAAACCTCATCGTAAGAAGGCTGGCTCTCCCACTTATTCCATCTTCTTCTAATCGAGTCGGGAATCGAATAAGGAGTAGCAAGGGCAATAACACCTTTTAGCAGTTCCGACTCGTCGGAATCCGGCTGGCGACTTTTCCGCGAAAGGTACCTGAGAACCACTCCTCCCCCGAGACTGTAGCCCGAAACGATGATTCTTTCGTACCCGATCTCCCCCAGATACCTCACTACGCCGTCTATCTGCGGAATGGTGTCATCCACTATTCCAAAGCCGAAGAAAAGCCCGAAACTGGCCATTCTGGTATTTATCGAGATAGACGAATAGCCGGCCTTGGCAAGGAGTGGCGGCAAAAACCTCTGGCTTCCGTCAAGAAAGTTTCCCAGAAACCCGTGAACATGAATAATTATAGTCTTTCTCTTGTCAGAGTCGTTATTAAGCGCTCTGTAGTAAAGGGCGTTAACTCTTCCCTTTCCTACTGGCACAGAAATTAGTTCCTGCTCTACGTATTTCATTATCAAACGCCGGGTTTTTTAAAAGACACTGATATTATAAAGACCAGCCGGGCAAGTCAATAGCATTCGTGAGGAACTCCGACGCCTGAGGGAAATGGCAGGGTAAAAAAAACGTGACGGATCCAAAACTTGCGAGTGGCAAACTCAAGATCGGCAATTTACATTGTGACCGAATCGGGGTTTTCCATCAGAGAATCCGCTTTCTTTTTTGCCTCCATCCAGTCGAACGCCTCTCCGACTTTTACGAGGGTGTCCTCCAAGGTGGCTTTCAGAAAAAGATCCCCCGTTTCCTTGTTCCAGAATATCTGCCAGTTGTCGCCCCGAAAACCTCTCAGCCATCCGAAAGGGAAAAATCCGGAATAATCAGCACTGGATTTCATCGGACATTCCTCCATTTTTGCACGATGGACGCAAAGACCAGGTAAAAAATACCCGCTGGTTTGGGTACCGAAAGCGCTTTCCAAAAAATATTTTAATACTAGCGGCCATCATGATGCGTAAAGTTGTTCGAAATACAGGCATACGCCGGATACACCGCACTTTGAGCACATAGGCTTTCTTGCCTTGCAGACATTTCTTCCGTGGTCACCGAGAGAATTTGAAAAAAATGTCCAGTCTTTTTCCGAAATACACTCCCTAAGGTCGAATTCGATTTTGACGGGATCGGAATTGGAGGTAAGACCAAGGCGTCGGCTCAACCTCATTATATGAGTGTCGACTATGATTCCGGGTTTTCTGAAATGATTCCCGATTATAACATTTGCCGTCTTCCTTCCGACTCCCGGAAGTCTTACAAGATCTTCCATTTCACCAGGAACTTCCCCCGCATGTCTTCGCATTATCTCTCTTGAACAGTTTATTATCGATTTTGCCTTGTTTCTATAAAACCCCGTTGATCTTATATCATTTTGGAGCTCTTCTTCTGACGCCTGAGAAAAGGCCTCTAGATCCGGGTATTTGCGAAAAAGCCCAGGGGTTACCATGTTCACTCGCTTGTCTGTGCACTGAGCGGAGAGAATAGAGCCGACCAGAAGTTGCGAGGCGTTTTTAAAAACAAGATGGCATTTTGCGTCGGGATAGGTCTTTTTAAGAAATCGGAGCACTTTCCGTGCCTTCATCTTTACATCCCGGATACTCATCTCGAATAGCAAGAATATATACGCGAAACTTCTCAAGTCGCAAGCGGATGCGACTTGATATGAGCGGGAATTACAAGGTGTTTTTCCCCTCAGAGACATAAAAAAGGGGGGACATGAATTTCTCAGTCCCCCCTTTCTTTATCTTAAGCTTTTTCTTATTGAAGATCAGTCATTTCTGGCCGGTTCAAGGCCTTCTTTGCCCTCAAAAAAATCCTTGTTTATGTCAATAAACTTCTGCCATTTCTCGGGCAATTCATCTTCGTGGAATATGGCATCCACAGGACAGGGGTCAACGCACGCTCCGCAGTCTATGCATTCATCGGGATGGATAATGAGTTGATCATCTCCCTCATATATGCAATCAACCGGACAGGCCTCGACACAGGCTTTGTCCTTCACCCCGATACATGGTTCGGCAATTATGTATGCCATCTTTGAAACCTCCGAATTGGCGCGTTGCCGCCGTACGAACTTAACTTTTCTATATTAACTAAAGCTTTTCCAAATAAAAGACACCCGACAAGTGATTTTTTTATTCTTCGGGTGCTTCTCCAGAGTTTTTGAGTTCGGGGGTCCCTTGAACCGGAGCGGTCTCGGGCGAGGAAACAGGTGCTGATTCAGCATCTGTATCTGTTTTAACTTCCTGCCATTGTTCAACTTTCTCCATATCGCGAGTCTGTTCAGAAGATCTTTCCAAAGGCTCTTCGCTTGGCTGAGGAAGTTCCTCAAAAACTTCACTGGGCGGTTTCTCCACAACTGAACCCGATATTGACTTTACGGAGGAATAGCCAAGAAAAAGAGAGGTGATTACAAATATAAGTCCAAAAAGTCTGGTCATCTTCACAAGAAAGGGCATTGCCCCGCTTGAACCAAAGACCGACTCTGAACTCCCGCCTCCGAACATTGAACCTATGTCTCCGGATTTGCTCGGCTGAAGCAGTATGATCAGCACGAGAAGTATGCTGATTATTATGTGAATGATTTTTACCGACGGTATTAAGAACTCCAATTTCTAACCCCCAACGGATTTTATTATTTTGAGGAAAGAGTCAACCGAAAGACTGGCTCCTCCAACCAGAACTCCGTCAACTTCGTCAACGGACATAATTTCTACTATATTACCCGTTTTGACGCTCCCGCCATATAGAATTCTGACGCCATTGCCGGAACCAGGAAACATTTCAATCAGAAGCTCTCTTATGTATTGATGAATTTCAGTTATTTCTAAAGAAGTAGCGTTTTCCCCCGTCCCTATCGCCCAGACTGGTTCATACGCTATAACGATATCCGAGACTTGTTCTTTATCCAGAGCATGTAATGCACTCTCCATCTGAGTTTTTATCGGTGAAAACAGGAGTCTTTTCCTCTTAGGGGCGTCTTCGCTTTCGCGAATCGCTTCTTCTCTCTGGGCCTCTGTCTCTCCTACGCAAAGAATTGCTTTTAAGCCACAGGAAATTGAAAGTAAAAGCTTTTCACGGACCTGTTTATCTGTTTCCCCAAGTGTGTGTCTTCTTTCCGAGTGGCCGAGAATAACCCATCTGCATCCGGCATCCAAAAGCATCGGCGCGGATACTTCACCGGTAAAAGCCCCGCTAATCTTGCCGGAAGCGTTCTGGGCCCCAAGATCTATGGTTGAACCCGAAATGGATGCCCCTACTGCGTCAAGAGCCGTATAGGGAGGTGCCAGCACTACCTGGCAGGCATCGTAGTCCTCTCCCAGCAGATCGACTATTTCACCGGAGAACTTCCGTGCCTCCTCCCGGAGCAGGTTCATTTTCCAGTTTCCGACAACAAGTTTTTTATCCATCTTGTATCCTGTGACAAAAATTCGTCCTGTTCTAAAAAATGCAGAAAGCTACTTTCTGATTAGCAGTTAGGCAAGTCTTTTTCTTTTTCAAAATACTCATCCCAGAAACTCGCCAAGCCTTCTTATTCCCTCCCTTATGGAGTCAACCGAAGTCGTATAGGAAAACCTCAGATAATCTTTCCCCCTGTCGCTGAAATCTATTCCGGGAGTTACGCCCACGTGGCAGTTCTCGAGAATATCAAACGCGAGGCGCCAGGAGTCCCGGCTCCATCTGGAAGAATTCACAAAAACGTAGAATGCGCCCTTGGGCTCAACCGCGATATCAAACCCGATCGAAGAAAGTCCTTTTATCATCTCCTTTCTTCTTTTGTCAAACTCGGCCACCATGGCTTCACTTTTGCCGCTTTTCTTCACTTTTTCAATAGCCTCCACTCCCGCTTTCTGGACAAAGGATCCTGCGGAGATAAAAAGGTTCTGCTGAAGTTTCTGCACGTACCTTACGAGATCCTTGGGAACTATCATGTAACCAAGACGCCAACCCGTCATCGAATAGAGTTTGGCGAAGCCGTTTATCGCTATGGAGTCGTCGGTGAATTCCAGAATCGAGTTAACGCGCTCACCGTAGACAAGACCATGGTATATTTCATCTGAAATCACGAAAAGACCCATTTCGGAGAGTTCCCGGAAAACATCGGTGTCCATAACCGCCCCGGTGGGATTAGCGGGAGAATTTACCAGTATAGCCTTCGTTTTTTTGCCGATGTTCTTTCTGACTTCCGCGGGGTCGACCTGGTAACCATCGCTTTCGTAAACGGGTATCTTCCTCGCAACTCCCCTGGCAACGTTTATTATCTGAGGATAGCATGCGTAATGGGGGTCCGTTATCAGTATTTCATCGCCGGGGTTAAGAACTGTCAGCATCGCCAGCAGAAGTGCCGGGGAGCTTCCTATAGTTATTATTACCCTTTCATACCCCACTTCCACCCCGTAGGTGCGGCTGTAATCCTCCGCGACGCTTTGGCGAAGCTCGTCAATTCCAAGACTGCTTGTGTATTTCGTGTAGCCTTCCTCTATCCACTGCACGGCGGCTGAGCATATCTCCTGCGGAGTATTGAAATCAGGTTCTCCTACCTCGAAATGGACGATGTCCCGACCCTCGCTTTCAAGCTGCTTGGCCCTTTCAAGAATGTCCATTACGTAGAAAGGTTCTATGTTTTTAACAAGATCCGAAATCATGTCGCGAAAGTACCTTGGGAATCGAGTAAAGCAAAAAGCTAACCCCGAGCGGATACAAACCGCTCGTTAATCTGTTTTACAAGAAGATCTCTTTTAAGCTTTCCGAGCCTGTCAAAAAACAATATACCATCAAGGTGGTCAATTTCATGCTGAAGAACCCTTGACAGCATCCCATCCGCATCGATGGTGAAACGGTTGCCTCCTCTATCAAAGGCAGATACCCGGACATGTTCCTTTCTTCTTATGTTCGCGAAAAATCCGGGCACGCTCAGGCATCCTTCTTCCCCGATCTGAAAACCCCGAGAGGAAACAATCTCGGGATTTATGAGTTCATAGAACTCCCTTTTATCTTCCTCCGGTAAGGGGACATCAATAAGGATAACCCGGATGTTCTTGCCGACCTGAGGAGCCGCAAGCCCTACTCCATCTGCGTCGCGCATGGTCTGCGCCATATCATCTAGAAGACTGACCACGTCTTCGTTGAACTTTGTTACGGGCAGGGATTTTCTCTTTAACGCTGGGGCGGGATAAACAAGGATATCAAGCACAGGCATCTGGGACGCTTATAAAAGAAGGGTTGCTAGCAAACCCCGGCCGGGGTCCGTCACTCATCACCGTGTTTTTCCGTGAGTTTCGGGGCAAGCCAGTTGCTTACCCTAAAGAGTGGAAGGGTTTTCTCGCCAATGTATATTTTTTCGCCTGTCCTAGGATTTCTTCCTTCATAAGGCTGATAGCTTTTTGTGAAGAAACTTCCGAAATGTCTTATCTCTATTCTTTCCCCGTCGCGAAGCATCCCGGTCATAGCGTCGATTATGACGTCCAGAACCTTTCTGGACTCTACAGAACTAAGGTTAAATCTCCGCGAGAGTTTCTTTTCAATGTCCGATTTTTTCATAACATTTAAGAAAACAATGTAGAACTAGGACTTAGAAGTTCACTCTAGATATTTTAAGGCCGTTTGTCAAGAAACCATCCGTTCCCCGGATAAAATTTCTCAGTATCCAAGATTTGGACGGAGCCATTTCTCCGCCTGTCCAAGAGCGATCTTCTTTCTTTCCGAGTAGTCCCTAACCTGATCCTTCTGTATTTTCCCAAGGGAAAAATATCTGGATTCGGGATGGGCCATGTAAAAACCCGAAACTGAACTCGGCGGGGTCATGGCAAAGCTTTCGGTAAGCGATACCCCGGTGTGTTTTTCAGCTTCCAGAAGATCCCAGAGAATGCTTTTCTCCGTGTGATCAGGACAGGAAGGGTAACCGGGAGCGGGCCTTATGCCCCTGTATTTCTCATTTATCAGGTCTTCGGAGCTCAGTTCCTCCTCCTTGCCGTATCCCCAGAGATCTCTTACTTTTTTATGAACCATTTCTGCAAGAGCCTCAGCCACCCTGTCTCCCAGCACGCTTGTCATAATCGAATTGTAATCATCCCCTTTTTTCTTGAAATCCTCGGAAAATTTCTCGACTCCTTCACCGGCAGTTACAACAAAGCCTCCCATGTAGTCTTCTACACCCGAGGCCTTCGGGGCTATGAAATCGGAAAGACAGTAATAGTGCCCTTCCCTGGACCGCGTTTCCTGCTGTCTTAGGAAATGAAACACTGCCTGAACCCGTTTCTCCTCTCCGTAGATCTCAACATCGTCTCCGGTGCTGTTTGCGCGGAATACTCCGACAACCGCACGGGGACTGAAGGCTTTCTCCAAGATTATCTGCTTAAGGAGAGCCTGTCCGTCCCGGTAAAGTTTTTTTGCCTGATCTCCTTTTTCCGGGTGGTCAAGTATTTTCGGGAAAACCCCTTTAAGTTCCCACGCCCAGAAAAAAGGAGACCAGTCTATATAACCGGCGACCTCTTCAAGGGAGATGTTGTCGAATACAAAAACTCCAAGCCGCCCGGGGAACTCTATCTCGATATTCTCCCAGTCAGTGGGAAACGCCTTTTCCCTGGCCTCTCCTATTGAGACATATTCAGCCTGGCCTCGGGCTTTTTCAAAGCGCTGTTTTTGCTCCAAGTTGCTTTTTTCCAGTTCTTCCATGTAAAGCCTGGCCTTCTCCGGATCCAACATCTCGTTGCAAGCACCTACCACAAGGGAAGCATCGGCTATGTGGTCAACTATGCCACTGTACCCCGGAGCTATTCTTATCGCCGTGTGAGCCCTGCTTGTTGTGGCCCCACCGATAAGAAGAGGGATTCTGAACCCCTCCCGTTCCATTTCTCTCGCGTTATACACCATTTCGTCAAGGGAAGGCGTGATCAGTCCGCTTAACCCTATGAAATCCGCGCTATGCTCTTTTGCGACGTTGAGTATTTTCTCGCAAGGAACCATTACCCCAAGGTCTATAACTTCGTAGTTATTGCAGCTGAGAACCACAGACACTATGTTTTTTCCTATATCGTGAACGTCTCCCTTCACGGTGGCTATAACGAACCTTCCCTTGACTCCACTGCTTCCTTCTTTTTCTTCTTCCATAAACGGCTGAAGGTACGCAACGGCCCTTTTCATTACTCTCGCGCTTTTCACCACTTGAGGAAGAAACATCTTGCCGTCACCAAACAGGTTCCCCACCACCTTCATCCCATCCATAAGAGGACCCTCGATAACCTCAAGCGGGGTTCCGTACTTGGCCCTGGCCTCTTCCGTGTCATTCTCAATGAAATCCGCTATGCCGTTTACAAGAGAGTGTTCGAGACGTTTTTCAACCCCAAGTTCTCTCCACTGCCTGGTTTCCTTCTCCGCACCTTGGGACTTCACCCCTTCAAAACGCTTCGCGTACTCAACAAGACGCTCCGTGGCGTCGGGATGACGGTTAAGAAGCACGTCTTCCACTCTTTCCAGAAGTTCGGGTTCAATGTCGTCGTAAACTGCGAGCATTCCCGCGTTTACTATTCCCATGTCAAGCCCGGCTTTTATCGCGTGATAAAGAAACGCACTGTGCATAGCTTCGCGCACAACGTTGTTTCCCCTGAAGGAGAAGGATATGTTGCTTACTCCGCCGCTTGTAAGCACATTGGGACAGGACTTTTTTATTTCCCTTAGGGCCTCGATAAAATTCACTGCGTAGGAGTTGTGTTCCTCGATCCCGGTTCCGACCGTAAGAATATTGGGATCAAAGATTATATCGCAGGGGTCCATGCCCACTTTTTCGGTCAATATGCGGTAGGCCCTTTTGCAGACCTCCACCTTGTCCTCTTTTGAGGCCGCCTGGCCTTTCTCATCAAAAGCCATCACCACAACCGAAGCACCGTAACGCATAGCTTCCTTTGCCTGCTGGCAGAACACTTCCTCGCCTTCCTTGAGACTTATGGAATTTACGATGCATTTGCCCTGAATACATTTAAGCCCCTGTTCAATAACGGACCATTTGGAGCTGTCTATCATTACCGGAACTCTGGTAACCTCGGGTTCAGACGCAATAAGATTAAGAAAACGCTCCATACAGGCTTCGGAATCAAGAAGTCCTTCGTCGAAGTTGACATCTATTATGTTTGCGCCGTTTTCTACCTGCTGAAGCGCTACCGAAACGGCTCCTTCAAAGTCCCCTTCCTTTACGAGCCTGGAGAACTTGGGAGAACCGGTAACATTGGTTCTCTCGCCAACCATTACAAAAGGTCCTCCGGCATCAGAGGTTATCGTGAGGGGTTCAAGGCCGCTTAGCCTGGTCGCATCTTCGCAAGCTGGAACTTGTCTCGGCGGAATATCCCTTAGTTTTTCCACCACCATTTCTATGTGCTCCGGAGTAGTGCCGCAGCATCCGCCGACTATGTTGAGAAAACCGCTCTCTGCGAAATCCAGAAGAAGGGTAGATGTGATCTCCGGTGTTTCATCGTACCCGGTTTCACTCAACGGGTTAGGAAGTCCGGCGTTCGGGTAGCAACTTATGCGGCAGTCAGCTATTCGCGAGAGCTCCTCTATGTAAGGACGCATGTCTTCTGCTCCCAACGCGCAGTTTATCCCGACGCTGAAGGGTTTCGCGTGGCGGACCGAGTTCCAGAAGGCCTCCACTGTCTGCCCTGAGAGGGTGCGTCCTGAACGGTCCGTTATTGTAACGGAAATCATGACGGGAAGCCTCTCTCCGCGCACATCAAAAAAGCTCTCGATGGCATATAAGGCCGCTTTTAGGTTCAGGGTATCAAAAGTCGTCTCGGGCAGAAGTATGTCCACACCTCCTTCGACAAGGGCTTCCGTCTGCTCTCGGTAAGCCTCTACGAGCTGGTCGAAGGAAACCGCCCTGTAAGACGGGTCGTTTACGTCGGGGGACATTGACGCCGTCTTGTTAGTCGGACCCAGAGCCCCGGCGACAAAACAGGACCTTTGGGGATTTTTCTCCATGAAATCAGAGGCTGCCTTCTTCGCGAGTTTCGCCGACTCGACATTGAGGGTCCTGACCCGGTTCTCAAGGCCGTAATCGGCCTGAGCTATGGAGGTGGAGCTAAAGGTGTTGGTTTCAACTATGTCGCAACCGGCCTCGAAGTATTTTCTGTGGATCTCATATATGACATCGGGCCTCGTAAGAGAAAGAAGGTCGTTATTGCCCTTGAGGTCCACCGGGTGGTCAGAGAACAGATCTCCCCTGAAGTCCTCTTCCTTGAGGTCCTGGCGCTGGATCATCGTGCCCATGGCGCCGTCGAGGAAAACTATTCTCTTTTCCGCAAGAGCCTCGAGCCGCGCTGAGATTTTCGTGCTCTTATTTTCCGTACTCATTCTCCCTCACCTTATCGAGAGACCTTATATTCTCCTTTTTCCGCCGGCAACCGCCGCTTCACGGAAACAAGGAAGAACACGGAGTTTACCATGTATCTCTGAGTTTTCTTAACTTTATGAAAACCGCCATCGGATCATTCTCCAAAGACGGGTCTTTTTCCCTGAGCACGTCAACAAGCAGGGGGTCACTTGTCCTCATGAAGGGGTTATAAGTCCTTTCCTCCCCCAGTGTTGAACGGGGAAACCTGTCCTCGGAGACTTCCCGCAGTTTTTTCTTCGCGTCTTCGTTACCTGGGGTAAGCCCAAGAGCAAACCTAAGGTTAGTTTCCGCATAGTCGTGGCCGCAGAACATCCTGAGCCTGTCGGGGAGACGGGAAAGCTTAGAGGCGAAGGTCTCATAGAGGTCCTCGACTTTTCCCCTGAATTTTACGTTTCCGCACCCCGAGACAAACACCGTATCGCCCAGGAAAATGTTATCACCGATTATAAAGGAGACATGTTCCGGGCAGTGTCCGGGGGTATGGATTACCTCAAGCCGCTGTTTTCCGAAGCCTATTTCGTCTCCTTCCTCTATGCCCTCGCTTCTGGGAGCGACATAGTCAAGGGCCGTCTTGTGAATAAGTATCTTCGAGGAGAGAAAAACCTTCGTTATGGGGTTGTTTCCGGAAATGTGGTCGGGGTGCGCGTGGGTATTCAGGACGTACCTAACCCTGTAATCCCTCTTCCTTATGATTTTCAGAAGAGCGACCGGATCTAGCGGGTCTATCACTACGCACTCCCCCGTTTCCTCGCATGCCACCAGGTAATTGTAGTTGCTGTCGCTCTCGCCGACCTTGAAGCCGTGTATTGAGAATCCGTCCTCGCTAATTACGCTCATCCGCACCTCCTTTTTGCGTGAAAGTGTACCTGAAAGCCCCATTGCGGATAAAAACCGCAGAATCGCGCTATCGGCAAGCCAGGCAGAACCTGCCCACCACCCGACGTGCAAGTCGCGGAATTTCTTTGACATCAAAAGTCGTTAGGGTAGTTTTTACTCCCGATTGACCTTTTGGAGGCACTATGGGTTTCGTAGAATCTCTTAAATGCAAGGAATGCGGCGAGCTTTACCCCAAAGAACCGAAGCATGTCTGCGAGATGTGTTTCGGCCCTCTTGAAGCGGTATACAACTACGACGAGATAAAAAAGCATATCTCAAGAGAAAAAATAGCTTCCCGTCCGCAGAACATATGGAGATACAAAGAACTCCTGCCAATTGACTCCGAACCCACCCTTGGGACCCAGGTAGGATACACTCCGCTTGTGCGGGCCAGGAATCTTGCCGAAGCACTCGGGGTTTCGGAAATCTATGTGAAAAACGACGCAGTCTGCTACCCCACCCTCTCTTTTAAGGACAGAGTGGTATCCGTAGCCCTCTCAAAAGCAAGGGAGTTCGGGTTCGATACGACCGGCTGCGCATCCACGGGAAATCTGGCAAACTCCGTGTCCGCGATTTCGGCTTCCGGGAACCTGAAAAGCTACATATTGATTCCCCATGATCTTGAACAGTCAAAGATACTGAACACCATAGTCTACGGAGCGAATCTTATAGGCGTAAGGGGCACTTACGACGATGTGAACAGGCTCTGCAGCGAAATCGCCAGTAAATACAACTGGGCTTTTGTGAACATAAACATGAGGCCTTATTACTCCGAAGGTTCAAAGTCATATGCATTTGAACTAATGGAACAACTCGGATGGAAAGCTCCAAAGCACATAGTGGTTCCGATGGCAAGCGGTTCTCTTCTCACCAAGGTCTGGAAAGCCATAAAGGAATTCGAGCTGCTTGGAATCGTTGAGCCTCAGGGTTCGAAAGTATACGGCGCCCAGGCAACAGGATGCTCGCCTATATCGACCGCGTTTAAAAATGACTGGGAGATGTTCAAGCCGGTGAAACCGGACACTATAGCGAAATCCCTTGCCATCGGCACTCCGGCCGACGGCTACTACGCAATGAACATAATAAGGGAAAGCGGCGGAGCGGCGGAGGACGTAAACGACGCGGAAATAGTGGACGCGATAGAGCTTCTTGCGAGAACTGAAGGCATCTATACCGAAACCGCGGGCGGAGTAACTCTCGGAGTAACGAAAAAGCTTATAGATCAGGAAAAAATTCCCCGCGACGAACCCATCGTGGTATCAATAACGGGAAACGGTCTCAAGACCCAGGACGCCGTTGAGGGAAGACTGGGAGAACCCGATGTGATAGGTCCCAGTCTTGAGAACTTTGAAGAACTTTACAAAAGTAAAAAACTCTAGTGTTGCGTGTTATAGTCATTAGTATCCGGGTGGAGACAAAATTCGAACAAACCAAAGGAAAAACGGGAGAAAAACATGGTATCGGTAAGAATTCCAACCCCTCTTAGAAAACTCTCGGGAGACAGAGACGAGCTTGCCTTAGAAGCATCCACGGTATCCGCTCTCATAGAAGAACTTGAGAGCGAGTGCCCAGGTATAAAAAACAGACTCTGCGATGAGAGCGGAAACGTAAGAAGATTCATAAATCTCTACGTGAACAATGAGGACATAAGGTTTCTTGAAGGAGCGGACACGAAGCTTAACGACGGAGACGTCGTATCAATCATTCCGGCGATAGCCGGAGGATGAGTCGTGTGTATACGGCAAGAGTTTTAAAGAGACTAGAGAATACTTCAGGTTTAGTGGATTAATTCTTTTATTTTATTAAAGTATTTTTCAATCAAAGGTTCTTTCTTTCTGTTGTAGCTCTCGGCAAACTCCATTAAAACTTCCTTCTGTTTTTTAGTGAGTTTTTGAGGTATTACCACTTTTACCACGACGTACTGATCGCCAAGATTTCCAGATTCCACGTTGACAAGCCCCTTTCCTCTGAGCCTGAAGGTCTGTTCCGGCTGGGTTCCGGCTGGAATTTTCATTTTGGTCGTGCCCTTCAGAATCGGAACGTCTATCTCATCTCCAAGAGCCGCCTGAGTAAAACTTATCGGGAATTCGCACACGATGTCGTTTCCTTCCCGTCTGAAAATAGGATGCTCTCTTACTCCCACCTGTATGTACAAATCTCCCGGAGGGCCCCCCTGCGCTCCAGGTTCCCCCTCCCCCCTTATCACAAGCCTCATTCCGCTGGAAATGCCGGCGGGTATATTGACCGTTACAGCCTTTTCAGTGTATGAAAGCCCGGAACCCCTGCAGTTCTTGCAGGGATTTGTTATGATTTTTCCGCTTCCTCCACAGGAAGGACACCCTTGGCTTATTGAAAACGGTCCCTGGGAAAAAGCGACTGATCCCCTGCCTCCGCAACGGTCACAGATTGATTCTCCTCCCACCGCGGCTCCGGAACCGGAACAGTCATCGCAGAGTTTTCTTTTTCTGACTTTTATCTCTTTCTGCGTTCCAAACGCGGCTTCGTCAAAATCCACTTCAAGGTCATACTGCAGATTGGTCCCTTGCCGGGCTCTGCGCCTTCCCATTCCTCCCGTGAAAACGTCATCGAAAAGATCTCCGAAAAGGTCACCGAACCCCGAGAAACCGCCCATGCCGTCGCCCGACATATGGCCGAAACTGTCATAACGAGCCCTTTTATCCCTGTCGTTAAGTACTTGGTACGCCTCGTTTATTTCCTTGAACTTCTCTTCGGCGTTCTTGTCCTCGGGATTGCGGTCCGGGTGATACTGGAAAGCAAGATCCTTGTAGGAACTCTTTATGTCTTCGGGGGAAGCGTTTTTTTCAACACCGAGTATTTCGTAGTAATCTTTAGCCATTTTGGAATTGGGGGATACGGGTTTTCGTCAGTCCTTTTCTTCAGAATCTTCCTCAGAGGTTTTTTCAGGGCCCTGGGACACGGATACCATTGAGGGCCTCAGCAACCTTCCGTTAAGAAGATATCCCTTCTGGACTTCCGAGATTATAAGCCCGCTTTCATGAGTCTCCGAGTGCTCCTTGTAAACAGCTTCGTGATAGCTGGGGTCGAAACTCGTTCCTTCGCTTGAGTCTATCGCGGTAACGCCAAAGTTCCCGAGACTCGTAAGAAATTGCGAGTGAACAAGCTTTATTCCATCAAGGAAAGCTACGAAATCAGTTTTTTCACCCAGCGATTCTTCAGAAAGTTCAATAGCTCTTTCAATGTTGTCAAGAACGAAAAGCAGTTCCTTTAACCTCTGCGCGTTTCCGAAATCACGTATCTCCTGCTTTTCCCTGGCAAGTCTCTTTTTATAGTTATCAAAGTCCGCAGAAAGCCTTAAATACTTCTCCTTCAAGGCTTCAAGCTCAACTGAGGCGGCTTCCTCGGCTCCTTCTTCTTGTCCCTCGGTATCGGGAAGTTCGGACTCCTGCGAATCTTCTGAGCCGTTTTTCTTGTTTTCTTCAATGTCCGCAACTGTGTTCTCACTCATTCCGTAATTTCTCCGTCGTTAACCCTTTTTGTGACCATCCTCGCCGTGTAGTTCACAAGCGGGATGATTTTTGAATAGTTCATTCGCGTTGGGCCAAACACACCCAGGCTTCCATAGCTGTTTCCCTTGCAGTAGGGAGCCGCTACTAGGCTGAAACCTCGGGGCATTCCCTTCTCGGAACCTATAAAGACCTTAGAACGGCCGTCTCTTACAACCGACTTCAGGAAACTGGAAAGAAGTTCCTGGTCCTCGAGTATCTCGATTATTGTCTTATAGAGACTTGAATCTCCAAGATTCAAAGACTCAATGACTGAGACCTTCCCTTCTACGAATATCCCCGCTTTTCTCTCCCTCTCGAAAAGCTCACTGCTTATTCTAAGCACTTTTTCCAGGATTTCATTATATTCGGTAGTGGTTCTCTTTATTTTTTCAAGCACCACCTTGCGCACCTGTTCAATCGTAAGGCCCAGAATCAGCTGATTGAGGTATCTCCCTATTCTTTCGACCTGGGAATCCCTGATGGGTTTGGCAAGTCTGATGTATGTTTTTTCCGTAAGTCCACCCTCAAACACCAGAAGCATGAGGCATTCCCTGTCCCCCATTTTCAGAAGCTTCACGGACTTGACCCTGAGAGTATTTCTCTGGGGCAACATGGCAAGACCCGCAAGCTTCGTAAAGTCAGAAAGTATTGAACTTGTAGCGCTTATAACGTGATCAAGTGTGCCGTCAATCCCCTCATATTTGTTCTCAAGGGACTGCAGACCGAGATCCGGTGAGTTCTCCACGCGGAGAATGTTCTCCACGTAGTAATTTATTCCCTTCTCCGTGGGAAATCTGCCGGAAGAAATATGACTTTGGGAGAGAAAACCGGCTTCCATGAGCGAATTGAGCTCCTGGCGGACCGTGGCAGGAGACCATTTTATACCGTATTTAGATATAAGGGTCGAAGAACCGATGGGGTTTCCGGTTTCAATAAAATGATCCACTACGCAGGCCAGAAAAGCCTTGTTTCTTGGAGAGATTGGCTGTGTCATCTATTTCTGAAATATAATTTCCGCCTAGTGTATTGTCAACGGAGTTAAAAGTAAATTCTGTGCCTGCCAAGC
Source organism: uncultured Spirochaetia bacterium (assembly GCA_964429945.1). Taxonomy (GTDB): domain Bacteria; phylum Desulfobacterota_D; class UBA1144; order Nemesobacterales; family Nemesobacteraceae; genus Nemesobacter. The sequence continues at coordinate 43,453 of CAYSDX010000078.1, forward strand.
TACCGTAAACAATGTCAAATTAACCAACTCCGGTAATCAAGCAGAATTACCGGAACACAACTCCGGCAATTTACACAAATTGCGGGGCAATGTCTCTATTTCAAATTGAAACAATCTTTGACGATACGCCGATTGTAAATATAATTACCCCGAGAAATGGAAAAATTTGATCTCGCAGTCATAGGATCCGGTCCCGGGGGATACATATCGGCAATAAGGGCCGCACAGATGGGGATGAAAGTTGCCGTTGTGGAGCGCGACAAACCGGGCGGAGTGTGTCTTAACTGGGGATGCATACCTTCAAAGGCAATTCTCAAATGCGCCGAGATGTACTCGCATTTTCTCGATTCGAAACGTTACGGAATCACTCACAAGGGGCTATCCTTTGACTACTCAGAAGTAATAAAAAACAGCAGGAAAGCCTCAGCCTCTCTTAACAAGGGCGTAGAGGGGCTCTTTAAGAAAAACAATATCACCCTCATAAGCGGCACCGGGAGACTCACGTCAAAGCACGGAATCTCCATTATGGGGAAGAAATCTCAGGATATAGAGAGCGAGAAGATACTTCTTGCCACGGGTTCCGTCCCTAGAACGCTTCCCGGCCTTAAAATCGACGGGAAAGTGGTAATGACAAGCGATGAGGCGATAATGCACCCCGAGGTTCCACGCTCCGTAGTAATAATAGGCGGGGGGTACATAGGAATGGAGTTCGCCTATGTCTATAACTCCTTCGGCAGCAAGGTAACAATAGTGGAGATGGAAAAACAGGTCCTGCCGGGAGCCGACGAGGAAATAGCAAAAGAGGCAAAGAAAATATTCACGAAGCAGGGAATGACTATTCTCAACGAGACTGTCTACAAATCGCTTAAGAAAACCTCAAGCTCCGCAACCGTAACGGTGGAGAGCACGGTTTCAGGGGAGCAGACTACCCTGAAGGCGGACATGGTTTTGGTGTCGGTTGGAAGAAGAGCTATCGCAAACGCGGCACCGACTTCTTTTGCCTTTTACAACACAGGCGACAGCATGGGTCTTGAAGACGTGGGCGTTGAACTTGATGAAAGAGGGTTTATAAAAACAGACGATGACTACATGACCACCTGCGCCAACATCTACGCGATCGGGGACGTAATCGGAGGTCCCATGCTTGCGCACAAAGCCTCTGAGGAAGGGGTCGTCGCGGTTGAGCGGATGAAAGGAATGAACTCCAAAGTCCATTACGACTCAATTCCCGGATGCGTTTACTGCCAGCCGGAAGTTGCCATGATCGGCCTTACGGAAAAACAGGCAAAAGACCAGGGTTATGATGTGGACATAGGGAAATTTCCTTTCAGGGCCGTGGGAAAAGCGGTTGCGACCGGAGAAACGGACGGCTTTGTGAAAATGGTCTTTGACTCGAGGACAAAGGAACTTCTCGGAAGCCATATAATAGGCCACGGAGCGACCGAGATGATCGCCGAGATCGGGGTGGCGAAAACCCTGGAGACAACTCCTTATGAGATAGCCACCACGCAGCACGCTCACCCCACTCTCTCTGAAGCCGTAATGGAAGCAGCACTTGACGCGCTTGGAAGGGTAAGGAACTTCTGAGGTACGAGGTATCTTGTCACTGCCCCAATGAGTACCCTGGACATATACGAACTCGGGACGGTTCCCTACGAGAAGGCGCTTGAGTACCAAGAGAATCTTCTCGCCAAAAGGATCGCGGAGGAAATAGGGGATTCCCTTATTCTGCTTGAGCACCCGCCGACTATCACTACCGGAAGGAAGGGAAACACGGGAAACCTGCTTGTAAGAAAGGAGTATCTTGAAAAACACGGAATCTCCTTCGTACACGCATCTAGGGGAGGAGATATAACCTTTCACGGTCCGGGACAGATCGTCGGCTATCCCATACTGAATCTCAAGAATCACGAGATGGACATTCGAAAGCACCTGAGAAGTATTGAAGAAGTAATCATCAGGACGCTAGGCGACTTCGAAATCGAAGGCAGAAGAATAGATGGAGTTACCGGAGTCTGGGTAAAGAGAAGCAAGATAGCCTCCATAGGCATAGCCATTAGAAAATGGGTGACCTACCATGGATTTGCCCTTAACGTCAGCACGAATCTCGATTATTTCGAGCTGATACTCTCCTGCGGAATAACGGACGTGAGGATAACGTCTATCGGAAGCTGGCTTGGAAACGAAGAGAATATTACAATGGACGAAGTCACGCAGTCCGTAATAAAAAACTTCATGGGTGTCTTCGGTTTCGAAGACTTCACCCTGAAAGACCAAAAAGAGATAAATTAAAGATTCTCAGAATCAGGGTCGGCGGTTAGAAAATGTCAGAGGAAAGAATTCATAAATTTAAGAAATTACTTGAGAAAAACCCCGCAAACCCCCTTGTTTACTACAGTCTTGCAAATGAATATTTCAAGCTTAACCGTTACGAGGAAACCATAGAGACGATTAACGCCTACCTCAAGCTTAAAGACGATGAAGGGGCCGCTTACAGGATACTTGGCCATTGTTACACCGAACTCGGAATGCAGGACAGCGCAAAAGATGCCTATGAAAAAGGTATCCAAGCGGCATCAAGACACGGGCATCCGGATATGGCTGAGGAATTCCGCGATTACCTGGAATCTTTGGACATCTAGACGCATTACTTCGCAAGCAGATTCCATTCAATCAGTATGGAGCCGACAACGATAAAAGCGATTCCCGTAATCCTCATGGGCCCCGGGGCCTCTCCCAGAAAAAGATAAGCGTATATGGCCGTAAACATGGGGAAAGTGGCTATTATTGCAACAATTTTTGACGTATCGGCCATCTGAAGAGCCGTGAAATAGAGAAAAAGGCCGATCAATCCTCCGACCAGTCCCGATAGAAGTATCCAGAAGAGCGTCCGGCCGTCGACGGCAACGACTTGGGCAAACCTGCCCGTAGCCAACACTAAACACACGAGACACAACGAGGTGAAAATAAACCTTATCGTGATTACCGAAAGTGGAGAAGCATCTTTCAGACTCAGTTTTTCAAAAATCGGGTTAATTCCGAATATCATTGCTACGAGAAAAGCAATCAAAGTAGCCTTCATAATTATCCTCCTTAGGCGTAACAGCACTTCTATCAGACAGTAAATCTCGTCTTTCCGCATATATTAGCAGTTTTCTCAATATTTTTCAGAACTTAAGCTCAGACCTATAGAGAACTAGCCGTTTTTATATCCGTTTAAAACTTGTGCGATTAGGGCGAAGCGGGAATCTTTGTTCCAAGCCAATGGGAATTTCGCGAAAAACTATCTGCGTAGTCGCTGACGACATGTTTTTCTCGTCAAAGATTGAGAACACGGCCAAAGACCTTGATATCGACGTGATAAAGGTAAAAAACCGCGAGGAACTTCTAGACAAAATCGAAGGAAAAACTATTGATCTTGTGATTATTGACCTAGCCTCAAGAAAAATTGACGCCGAGAAGGTATTTGCCGAGCTGAAGAACTCCAGAAAACACGGCAAGGTTTTCTGCATAGGGTACCTGCCGCACGTGGAACGGGAGCTTGCCGATAAATTCAGAGAAAAAGGAGTGGGCCTTGTTATTCCAAGGTCGAAGTTCTCACGGGAAATGAGCACGATAATCGAGGAGCATATGAAACTTCAGTAGGAAAGTACCGAGACAAGAATCTTCGAAAATTTACATTCCAACCGCAATCACCATCCAATCCCCGATCAAGCTTGACAATGAAAAGGGGAATAATAATAATGTTTGCGAACTTTTCTTTCCCTGAATCGTGGTAACAGATTATGTCAGACGACCAATCCAGAATATGGTTTAACGGAAAAACAGTGCCTTGGGACGAGGCAAACGTGCATGTGCTTACCCACACCCTGCACTATGGCCTAGGTGCCTTTGAAGGCATAAGAGCTTATAAATGCTCTAACGGAAAATCGGCCATCCTAAAACTCACCGAGCACATGGAAAGACTTTATACCTCAGCGCATGTGGCCGGCATAGAAATTCCATATGAAATGCAAACCCTTTGCGACGCAGTGATGGACCTTCTGCGTGAAAACGGACTCGATGAAGCCTACATCAGGCCAATAGCTTTCATCGGACCGGGGAAAAAAGGGATACTTCCCGGAGACAACACCATAAACGTGGCGATAGCCGTATGGCCATGGGGGACATATCTGGGTGATGACGCGATTGCCAACGGTATCAGGGTAAAGATATCCTCCTACACGAGAATGCATGTTAACTCCTTTATGACCAAGGCCAAGATATGCGGAAACTACGTAAATTCAGTAATGGCCAGGCAGGAGGCCGCCGACCTCGGCTTTGATGAGGCAATACTGCTCGACTCAGAAGGTTACGTGGCCGAAGGAAGCGGGGAAAACATCTTCATCGTGAGAAACGGGATTCTCAAAACTCCCCCTCTAACTTCCATACTGGAAGGTATAACCAGAAAGTGCGTTCTGGACCTCGCTGATGACGAAGGCCTCGTGGTAAAAGAGCAGCGTTTCACAAGAGATGAGCTTTACATCGCGGATGAAGCCTTTTTCACCGGCACCGCCGCTGAAGTGACGCCTATCAAGGAAGTTGACGGCAAGAAAATAGGTTCCGGAAAACCCGGAGAAATAACGAAGACACTCCAGAAAAGGTATTTTGCGGTAATAAAAGGAGAGGATGAAAAATTCAGAGACTGGCTTGATTACATCCCCTAAACCGCTTCCCTAAACTATCGGTCCTTCTTCAAGAAATCTCATTATTTGCCTCGCTCATAGCTACGAATCCAGAGACATTCTCAACGCGCTTAATCCAAGCCCGGATTGCAGGATATCCGTCCAGAGCAAAACCACCTTCCTCAGCCACATGAGTGTATGCATAGAGCGCAATATCAGCGATTGAAAAGTCTTCGGCAACTAGAAAGATGTGAGAAGTCAGATGCCTTTCCATTAGTGCCAGCGCGGCTTCACCGGGGGCTTTCTTGGCTTCTAGCATAGCCAGCACGTCGTCTGTCAACTCACGATGCTGGCGCAGAAAACGTGAGGTAGCGATGTTTGGCTCATGGCTGTATTGCTCCCAGAACAACCATTGCAGAACCTGAGCTCGCTTGAAGGCCTCAGACGGTAAATAGTCGGTTCCCTCGGCGCAGTGAAACAGGATCGCGTTTGATTCTGAAAGCACAGAACCATCTTCAAATACTAATGTCGGAATCTTTCCATTCGGGTTGATCGCCAGGAATTCAAGGGTTCGAGTCTCACCATTCAAGATGTCTAGATTTATTACTCGAAAAGTCTTGCCAGTGAGATGAAGGATCAATCGGACCTTGTAACCGTTGCCGGAAATTGGATCATCGTAAAGGGTCAACATAGGTCTTCTTCAGTACATCCGAAGTGTAAGGGGATATGCTAGCACAGCAGATCGTCGGGTACAAGGAGCAACCAACAGGAAAAACCTACCTGTTCATCAGGTAGTTAACCATGGTTCTCACGCCGAACCCACTCGCCCCGTACTGATACCAGTCAGAAGATTTTTCCACGTACGAGGGGCCGGCTATATCTATATGAACCCACGGAACATCTGAAACGAAATTCTCGAGGAAAAGCGCCGCGGTTATCGCCCCGCCCCACCTGCTTCCGACATTCTTAACGTCGGCCACTCGACTCCTTATTTCCTCTCTTAACTCCGCATCAAGAGGAAGTTCCCACATCTTCTCCCCGACATCGCGCGCTGAGTTAAGAACCGACTTCACAAGATTCGTGTTATTACCCATAACCCCGGCATTATGGAGGCCGAGTCCAACTATGCAGGCGCCGGTAAGGGTAGCAAGGTCTACTATCTCAGAAACCCCAAGGCGGACCGCGTAGCTCAACGCATCGGAAAGCGCCACTCTGCCCTCCGCGTCGGTGTTTATGATTTCTATCGTTTTGCCGTTAAGAGCCGTCACCACATCATCCGGCTTGTAGGCCGATGCGCCAGTCATATTTTCGGTGGCCGGGACAAGGCCGTGAACGTTGATGCTAGGAGTCAGTTCTCCCAGTGCCTTCATGGTGCCCAATACAACCGCGGCGCCGGACATGTCCATTTTCATTGTTCTCATGCTGTCTGCGGGCTTAAGACATAGTCCCCCCGAATCAAAAGTTATACCCTTGCCGACAATAGCAACTTTCTTGCGGGATCTTACGGGAGGCGAGTAGGAAAGATGGATGAATCTCGGGGGTTCGCTGCTTCCAAAAGAGACCGCGGAGAGCCCTCCCATTCCCATCTCCCTTATCTCTTCCTTGCCGAGAATCTTGCAGCTGAGGTGTTCTGACCCTTCGGAAATCGAAAGCGCGTGTTCCGCGAGAATTGAGGGCGTAAGCATATTCGGAGGATCATTCACGAGGTCTCTTGAAAAAGCCACGCTCTTCGAAACGGCGCCGGCGCGCGCGGCTTCCGTGTTGAAATAATCGGCCGAGATTCTTCTCGACGCTACACACACCTTCTCTATGCGATTTTTCTTTCTTCCCGAGGACTTAAGCTTTCCGTATTCATATGAACCGCAGGCCATACCTTCGAGAAAAACTTTAAGAAATCCTCTGTCCACATTGGAAAAATCAACTGAAACTGTGCGGGAATGCTGCCCGGTTCTCGCAACCGCGATGTTCGCGGCGCGAAAAGCCTCAAGCGACCCGAAGCCCTCTTTTTTCCCAAGCCCGAGGAGAGCAACCGTTTTTGTATTGAAATCGCCCGGGGTGTCAACAAGAACCGTTTTGCCGAAGGCTCCCTTGAAATCAGACGACTTCACTTTATCTGAAAGAAACCCTCCGAGCTTGCGGTCAATCTTCCTGGCGGCAGTAGGAAGCCTCTGTCCTTCATAACATAAAAAAACAACTGAATCCGACTCAACGTCGCCAACATCACCCTTTGTCAGAAAAAATTCCATCTTTTCACCATTTATCCAGATTTAAGAACACGGCCGAGATACCGATATTTAATAGAGAAGTAATTCTACACTACCAACACCCACTAAAACAAAAAGAATCTTTTAATATGGGGGTTTTTCAAATATGATTTAACCGTCTAATCCAACTAAAAAGAGAAAAACACCCATGATTCAAGAAGAAAGAATGACCCGTCATCTGATGGACATCATACAGATAGACAGTCCATCAAGGAAAGAAAAGGACGTCGCCCTAAAGCTTGAAGAAGAAATGAAGGATCTGGGGGCTGACTGTTTCTACGACGATGCAGGAGACAAGGTCAGGGGAAACATAGGCAACCTGATAGTCAAGCTCCCCGGAACGAAGAAAGATGTTCCGCCCTTTTTCCTCTGCTCCCACATGGACACCGTAAGTCCTGGAGAGGGAATAAAACCGAGCGTTGAGGACGGCGTGATGAGAAGCGACGGTACGACGATACTCGGAAGCGACGATAAAAGCGGCGTATCAATAATAGTCGAGGTGCTCAGAGCCCTCAGGGAAAACGATATTCCCTGCGGAGACATAGAAGTCGCGTTTACCATCTGCGAGGAAATCGGTCTTCTCGGAGCGAAGTTTCTTGACACTTCAAGTTTTAAAAGTCCTTACGGAATAGTTCTTGACAGCAGCACCCCGCAGAGGCTTGTCCTCAGGTGTCCCTGCTCCGATATCATGGATGTGAGAATACACGGCGTTGAGGCCCATTCGGGACTCTGCCCTGAAAACGGAATAAGCGCGGTAGAAATCCTAAGCGACGCGGTCTCGAAAATGAAGCTCGGAAGAATAGACCACGAGACGACCGCGAACATAGGGAAAGTAAAGGGAGGGTCCGCGACAAACATAGTCCCGGGTCTGGTTGAAATAAAGGCCGAGGCGCGAAGCCACGACGTGGGAAAACTTGAGGCGCAGACGCAGCACATGCTCGACTGCTTTCTGGAAGCGGCAAAAAGCAGGGAACTTTTTCTTGACGGAGAAAGGCTCGAGGCCCGAGCGGAGATCGAGATAGAACGCGTGTACCCCGTAATGAACGTCTCCCCAGATGCGGTTGTGACTAAACTCGTGCTCGAAGCCGCCGCAAATCTGGACCACGACATAGAACTCCACACAAGCGGCGGGGGATGCGACGCAAATTTCATAAACGAAAAGGGAATCGAGTGCGTAAACCTTGGAACAGGAATGTATGAGCTCCACACCGTAAACGAGTATCTTCTGCTCGATGAATTCC
>CAYSDX010000079.1:0-14360 GCA_964429945.1 uncultured Spirochaetia bacterium
GGCTTGCGTCCCGCGTTTGACCTGCGCTCCCTCTCAGGTTCCCTCCACACCGACCTGAGGCGGGGACGGAACAGTTCCCAGGGAATTATTGCGTTGAGTCTGACCAGGGGGTCTTTCTTGTCGTCCAGTCTCACGTACCTGTCCTCTTCTCCGAAATCCGGATGTTCCACTTTCCTTCCTCCGGCATTGTTCTGTATCTGCGCCCGCCTCCCCGCAATTTGACATGGGGGGGGTGAGTATATGTTTACTGTTACACGAAATTTAACTGCAATATAAGGGTATTTTTAGAAGTGCCTTTTAGTTGTATTTTCAGTACCGTTTAGTATAATTTGAAATCGCAGTCTAATGATTTAATAAAATCCTAGAGGAAGGATGATACATGTACAAACTTATCTTAAGCATTGTAATTTTGCTGTCCGCTTCCCCGCTGGCGTTTGCCGGCGAGGCGGCAGACGAGAACGAAGCTTTAAGGCAGCGTATCGAATACCTGGAGCAAGAGTTGAAAGAGGCCCGCGAGAAACTTCCGGAGTCGGAATCGCAAACCGCTTCCTCCAAGCCGGCAGAACCGAAAAAAAGCCCTATAAGGATCGGCGGCGCGATGCGAGCGAACCACGCCTACGGCGATTATGATGGCCGCAGGGGCGAGAATGTCGGAGACTCGGATTTTGAACTCCTGCGTCTTAACGTCGACCTTGACTACAACGGCGTTATCGGAAGAGCCGAATACCGGTATTACGACGACTACAGCATGATGCACACGGCGTGGCTCGGCTACGCCTCGGACAATCACGGCACCCTGAAGGCGGGCATCGTCCGCGTTCCCTTCGGACCGGGTCCCTGGGGGGTTTCCAACAGCTGGTTCTTTGATCAGCACTACTACGTCGGGCTTTCGGACGACATGGATCTCGGGGTGAGGTGGACGAGGGCCTTTGGCGACCTGACCGTCGATCTCGCCTACTATCTTGAGGACGAGGGACACTGGGACGGAACCAGCCGCGACAGCGCCCGATACAGTTACGACCCCGTGAAGTGGAACAGCGGAGCCGACTTGGACGGGAACGTCACCGACTTCGGTGAGAACGGTTTCGAGGAAAAGCATCAGGTGAACCTGCGTCTGATCTACTCAACCGGGAGTATCGGAGATATCGGCATGTCGTTTCAGTACGGTAGGCTTGAAGGAACGAATGTGGATGACTCAGGCGCCGACCACCTCGCGGTCTCGGCCCACGCGGTGACCCCGCTTCGGGATTTCACGCTTCACTCCCAGCTGTCCTATTACAAATACCGCATTACGGATGACACTCCCTGGGGAACCGGCGACCTTATTCCGATGGGAGCGTTTAATTTCGCCTGGCCCGTGGCGTCAGAGGCATGGCTGCCGGCTGTTTCCCTCAGGTACAACGGCATTGAGGGTTCAGATATAGCATGGCTTGACGGCGTCACGCCCTACGTGGAGTGGAGTTCCATCATGAACAAAAAAGGCGATCTCAACAACAGCACCCTCTGGACCTTCGGCGCTCTCTGGTACTGGGGCTCTCTGTATATCTACACCGATTTCGCGCTCAGCGACGGCAATTTCTTCGTCGGCGCGGAAGGAGACGATTACAGCAATATCTACGACGGGGTAAACGATTTCGGCGCCAGCGGAAACAACAGGTGGCACAAGCGCTTTAACATTAACGTGGGCTACTATTTCACTCTTTACGAATAAAAACCGGAGAAGACACAGATGAACAACACTCATGGCCGGCCGGCCGGACAAGGCAATCTGCAGATATTCGGTCTTGATGTGAACGGCCCGGTATTCGCGGCATCCGGGATTTCCGTACTCGTTTTCACGATCGGAGCGCTGATTTTTCAGGCGCAGGCAACGGAAGTGCTGGGAGCGCTCCGTGTCTGGATTACCACCCAGTTCGACTGGCTTTTCATGATCACCGGCAGCATATGCTTTCTGTTCTGTCTTTTCCTCATCGTGTCTCCCATGGGAAAGCTGCGGCTCGGCGGCGCTCACTCCGTCCCGGAATACTCAAGGGTCACCTGGCTCTCCATGATCTTCACGTCGGGAGTTGCCATCGGACTGCTTTTCTACGGAGTGCTTGAGCCCGTTTATTACCTGCTCAATCCCCCTCTGGGGATCGATCCGTCCGATACCAAGGCAACCCAGGCCATTGCCATATCCGCGGCAACCTTTCACTGGGGACTTTCAGCGTGGTCATTCTACGGAGTTGTGGGTTTGGCTCTCGCTTTTTTCTCCTACAACAAGGGGCTGCCCCTTACTGTCCGCTCGGCATTCTACCCTCTGTTGGGAGAGCGTGTGTGGGGCTGGAGCGGGCACATAATAGATACGCTGGCTATATTCGCCACGCTGTTCGGTCTTGCGACATCGCTCGGCCTCGGGGCGAAGCAGGCTGTGGCCGGCCTTAACTACCTGTTCGGAATTCCGGTAACGGACTCTGCACATGTTGTATTCATAATCCTGACCACTTTCTTAGCCACCATTTCGGTGCTAAGCGGGCTCAACGTGGGAATCAAGCGCCTGAGTCAGTTCAACATCGTGCTTGCCCTGCTTCTGCTCCTGTTCGTTTTCTTCGCGGGACCGACGCAGTACATACTGAGCATGCTCTTCGCGGGACTCGGGGACTATTTCGCAAAGATCGTCCCCCTCAGCAACTGGACAGGAAGAGAGGACACTGGTTTTCTGCACGGCTGGACTACTTTTTACTGGGCTTGGTGGATTTCATGGACGCCGTTTGTGGGAATGTTCATCGCACGCATCTCAAGGGGAAGAACCATACGCGAATTCCTTGTCTGCGTGCTCGTTCTGCCGACCATCTGTTGTCTGTTGTGGATGAGCGTTTTCGGCGGCACAGCCATCCATCAGCTTCTCTTCGACGGCTACACCGGCGTTACGGAGATAATCACTCAGTGGAAACCCGAACTTGCGCTTTTCAAGATGCTCGAGCAGATCCCGATGACGCAGGCACTCTCGTTTGCAAGCATCATCCTCCTTGTGATTTTCTTTGTCACTTCATCGGATTCGGGTTCGCTTGTCGTTGACATGACTTCATCCGGGGGAAAACTTGATGCTCCCGCTTCGCAGCGGGTGTTCTGGTGCAGCCTTGAGGGCGCACTTGCAATCGCCCTGCTTCTCGGTGGAGGGCTTAAATCCCTGCAGGCGGCCTCGCTGATAGCCGGACTTCCGTTCTCAATACTGCTCATCCTGATGACTGTAAGCATATGGAAGGGAATTAGAAGCGAGACCCGCTGACACGCACAGAGAAAATTTTGTAAGTGCGAACACGGTAGCTTAAGCTCTTTTCATAAAATGAAACGAGAAAAAGAACCGGCGCGCAGGCAGGAAATTCACAAGGGACGCCCTTACCTGCGCGGACGGGAAAATATCAGGATACTGAGGCTTGATTTTCATGCCCCGTCATTCGTTGTTTCCTCTTTTATAATCATTTTCTTCATCGTGGCGGGTACGGTCTTTCAGGAGAGAACGGCAGAGGTCTTCGCCGAAGCCCGCAACTTGGTCGTAACCCTCTTTTACTGGTGGTTCATGACCTCCGCCAACATCATACTGCTTTTCTGCCTGCTGGTGATGGTCTCCCCGCTTGCCAAGGTGCGTCTGGGCGGAGCGGACGCAAAACCGGATTACTCCTACGCGAGTTGGTTCGCAATCCTGTTCGCGGCTTCGGTAAGCGCCGGATTCGTTTTTTTTGGCGTGGTGGAACCCGTGCATCACTTTCAGAACCCGCCGCTCGGCATTGATCCTTCCGACACCGAGAGCGCCTTTGCCATCGCCGTCGCGGGATCTGTTTTTCACTGGGGACTCCACGGATGGGCTATATTCGCCGTCGCGGGCCTGTCAATGGCTCTTTTCTCCCAGAACATGGGCATGCCGTTTTCCCTGCGTTCGGTGTTTTATCCCGTCCTGGGCAACCGCGTGTGGGGCTGGACCGGGCACCTGATTGAAACGCTGGTGGTATTCTCCACCCTGTTCGGCCTTGCGGTATCCATAGGTTTCGGAACCGAGCAGATAACAGGCGGCATTGACTACCTGTTCGGAATTCCCCCCTCCGATCTCTCCAAGATAATACTGATCGTTCTTGTAATGCTGACTGCCATGGCGGCACTGCTGACCGGGATAAATACCGGAATCGGTCGCCTGAGCCGCATGAACATAATTCTCGCGGTGTCGCTGATGCTGTTTGCCATCTCGGCCGGACCGACGCTTGACATTCTCCGCCACTGTCTGGTCTCGACCGCAAGCTATGCAGCCAACATAGTGCCCCTCAGCCTCTGGACGGGACGCGAAGACATGGACTTCATACACGACTGGACAGTTTTCTACTGGGCCTGGTGGTTCTGCTACGCGCCGTTTGTCGGAATGTTCATTGCGCGCATCTCAAGGGGCAGAACCGTGCGCGAGTTCCTTTTCTTCGTGCTTGTACTTCCTACCGTTTTCTGCGTACTCTGGATGAATGCCCTAGGGGGCAGCGCGGTTTTTCAGTTTCTCCTCGACGGCTACGCGGGGGTGATTGAAACGGTCGGGGCGGGACATCCTGAACTTGCCCTGTTCAAACTGCTGGAAGCGCTTCCGCTTACAAGGCTGTTCAGCGTCCTCAGTGTATTGCTGCTGTTTTTTTTCCTCGTCGTCTCTCTTGACTCGGGGTCTCTGGCCGTTGACTCCATAACGGCCGGGGGCAAAATGGACACGCCGGTGCCGCAGCGCGAATTCTGGTGCTTTATAGCGGGAATGGTGCCCGCGGTGCTTATGATCGCGGGCGGACTCGGATCGTTTCAGGCCGCAGTTGTCGTCGCGAGTTTTCCGCTTACCATTTTGTTCATCGTCATGCTTTTCGGGATCTGGGCGGGACTTCGCCGCGAGTTGCGCCATCTGCATCATTCAAGACAGCCATTGCGTAAAAATACCGAGGGAGGAAGTACCGGCAATCGCCCTCACGAAACAAGGAAACAGGAAAGGTCGCCTCAACCTTATTGAAAAGCAGCCCTGAAGACTTCCCCTGGCTTCCCGAAAAACTTGTTTTCCACGCAGAAAAATACTGTAAATTTCTAACAGATTTTAAACCAGCAGAAGCTAAAGGAGTGTCGCCAGGTGCCCAGCATAGCTGACCAGATAATGAAGAGGTTGTCAGAACAGAAAACAGGATGGGTATGTACTCCGAAGGATTTTCTGGATATGGGAAGCCGCGCGGCTGTTGATCAGGCATTGTACCGTCTGGTCAAAGCAGGACAGTTGCGCCGGGTTGGGCGTGGCCTTTAGGATGTGCCGAGGATGAGCAAGCTGCTCAAGCGGTTAAGCACCTGCTGATCTCTATTCTGCAATTGCGGACGATGCCAGGATTATGCGTAGCGGATCAGTGTACGCAAACCTCCTCGGTCTTACTAATCAGGTACCCGCAAAGGTCATCTACGATACGGACGGATACTCAAGGGTGTTAACAACTGACGGAAGGACTGTACGCTTCCGTCACGTACCGCCGAAAGTCATACGCTGGGCAGGGAAACCTGGGGCCGTGGTCGTTCAGGCACTCAGGTGGCTCGGCCCTTACGCCAGCAAGGACCCCGATGTGATTCCAATTCTAAAGCGGGTCCTTCCTGACTACGTCAAGCTTGATCTCTCGCAAGGCATCAGCTACATGCCCGCTTGGATGCGACCGATTGTACATGATGTCGTAAACAATCCGGTAACCGAACCATGAATGAAGCTTTCAAGTCACTTCTGTCCGCAACGGAACAGGAAAGAAAAGACGTGTTTGAGGGCGCATCAAAGCGTCTCAACGCATCCTTTAATCACATGGAGAAAGGCTTCTGGGTCTGTCTTGTTCTTGACGTACTTTATAACGGCCTTCCCGAAAAACATCCGAAACTTCTCTTCAAGGGCAGAACTTCCCTTTCAAAGGCTTTCGGCCTCGTACAGCGATTCTCAGAAGACGTAGACATAGTCGTCTACCGCGAAGATCTGGGGTTTGAGGGGGAGCGAGATCCAACCGTCGCGGAAAATCTTTCAAACAAAAAACGAAAAAAACTCTTTGAAGAACTCAGGTTGGCATGCAGCACCTATATCCTTGAAGATATGAAAAAAGACCTGAGGATACTGGTTGATGAGGTCGCACCGGGATGTCGAGTCTTCCCTGATCCAAACGACCAGGACGGTCAAACCTTATTAGTTGAATATCCTTCAATGTATACAACAGGAGAAGGCGACTACGTGGTGCCTCAAGTGAAAATCGAAGCCGGAGCAAGGTCAGCGCTGGATCCTAATCTTACCTGTTCCATAACTCCGTACATTGCCGATGAACTGCCCGACTGGTCACTCGAGGTGGAAAACATAACGGTTATAGCACCCGAGCGAACTTATCTCGACAAGCTTCTTATTCTCCATGGCGTGCACTGCGGCTACCGTGACGCCGGGCGACTTCCGGGAGAAAAACAGCGTATTTCACGCCATTATTACGACGCGGCGATGATCACGGCAACAGATATCGCCAGATCGGCACTATCCGATACGGATCTGCTGGATGATGTGCGAGCCCATAACATGCTGGCTTTCCGGCAAGCTATGGAAAAAGCTTGAAGAGGCCGTACCCGGATCTCTAAGATTGCTTCCGCAGGAAGAACCGCGAGCCGTGATTGAGCGGGATTACGCGAAAATGCAGGAAATGCTTTTCGGAGACGCGCCAGATTTCGGGTGGATAATGGAGCAGCTCGAATATGCCGAATCCACGATCAACAAGGTCTGATCCTAAAAAACACTTTTATGCCGGAATGTAATCCCCGCCGAAAAGGCCCGATATGCCGCAGGTCAGGGTTGGTGCGCACACAAAAAATTGAAATGCCCGTCCGTTGTGTTTTATTAATCCCTGTCAATTCCCGTTTAACGGAGCACGAAAACACATGAAGAAAAGACAGTTCTACGTAACAACTCCGATTTACTACGTAAATGACGTGCCTCATATCGGTCACGCCTACACGACCATAGCGGCCGACACGATCGCCAGATACAAGGCGGCTTCGGGACACGAGGTCTACTTTCTCACGGGAACTGACGAGCACGGAAGAAAAATAGAGCAGACCGCCGAGGCAAACGGGGAAGCTCCCATAGATCTCGCCGACAGGGTGGTAGTCAAGTTCCAGGATCTCTGGAAACTCCTCGGCATCTCGAACACCGACTTCATAAGAACCACGGAGCCGCGCCACCGCGAGGCCGTATCCGAAATATGGAAACTGGTTGAGAAAAACGGCGACATATACCTTGACGAGTACGAGGGCTGGTACGACGTGAGAAACGAGGCATTCATAACCGAAACCCAGCTTGAAGAGATAATGAAGCTTCCTGAAGAAAGTCGCCCCCGACTGGAGAAAATAAAGGAGCAAAGCTACTTCTTCAGACTCTCAAGGTATCAGGAACCCCTTCTTCGTCACTACAGCGAACACCCCGAGTTCATAAAACCCGGCTACAGAAGAAACGAAATCGTAAGTTTCGTGGAAGGTGGTCTCAGGGATCTCAGCGTAAGCAGAACGAATTTCTCGTGGGGAATCCCTGTTCCCGGCCCGGAAGGACACGTTGTCTACGTCTGGTTCGACGCTCTCACCAATTATCTTACGTCGCTTGGGTTCCCCGGGAAAACCGGTGATTTCGAGAGATTCTGGCCCGCGGACATTCACCTCGTGGGAAAAGACATACTCAGATTCCACGCCGTCTACTGGCCCGCTTTTCTGATGTCGGCGGGACTCCCGCTTCCAAAAACCGTGTTCGCCCACGGATGGTGGACGGTCGAGGGGGAGAAGATGTCAAAATCCCTTGGGAACGTGATTGATCCCTGCAAGGTGGTGGAGGAGTTCGGTTCCGAGATATTCCGCTACTTTCTGCTCCGCGAAATACCTTTCGGGCAGGACGGGGATTATTCAAAAAGATCGCTCGTAAACAGGGTGAACGGAGAACTTGTAAACGGACTCGGAAACCTTGTGAGCCGCTCTCTGGGAATGATTGAGAGATACCTTGGAGGGATCATTCCTGAGCCCGCTGAACTCTCGGAGAGAGAAAGAAAAATAGAGGATTCCTGCCGCGAGACTGACCGGCTGGTACGCTCGGACCTTGAGGAACTTGCGTTTAACAGAGCGCTTTCCCGAATATGGGAATTCATAGGGCTTGTAAACAGGTACGTGGACAGCGAGGCTCCGTGGAAGCTTGCGAAACAGGAAGGACAGGAAAAAAGGCTTGAAACGGTGCTCTGGACCCTTGCAGAGAGCATAAGGGTGATTTCCATTCTAATCTGCCCGTTTCTTCCGGAAACCTCGCGGAACATCCGGGAGAAAATCGGGCTGCCTGCGGATGCGGATACCGTGAATGCGGACTGGGGACATACGAAACCGGGAACGTCCGTTGTGAAGGGAGAGAACCTTTTCTCAAGAATAAAGGAAGAAGAGAACTGATAATCGGAAGAATTGCAGAAAGTCTTCTGAAATGACCCCGGAATCCCCGGATCTCGCTCAGGCCGGGCAGATCCGATTCAAGACCGGAGGAAATTCAGTCTCTGCAGACCCTGTCCAGTTGTTCAATGAACCGGGCTTTGCGCTTGTGTTTTTCCCGAAGAGAATCAAGGCGGCTTGAGTGTGCGTCCAAAGCGCCATCCTCTTCAGCAATCACACGCATATCGGAAATCAGGGCCGCGGCACGTTCATAAGCTGAAATATCCCGCCTGCTTATCTCTTTTTCGATATCGCCCCACACCTTTTCCCTACCACGCAGTCTCAGATAACCAAGATGCTCTCTGCGTTTTTTCTCCTTGCGACGCTCAGACTCAAGCCGCCGTTCTTCACGCTTCCTGGCCTCGGCTTCTTCGCGAGCCTTCCTTATCTCGCTCGCGCGAGCACGCAACTCGGATACCGTACGAAGACCCGTATGGGCATATGAATCCTCAGACGGAGACAAGACCTTCTCAGCCATGTTCTTCACCTCGGCGGCCACGCGAAGGTCCCCCTGAACCAGCCTGTAAAGCCAGGAGGTCTTCTCCTCATCCGCCACGGTATCAAGAGCCGCGCGGAATGTTTCGGGCGAAAGCTCAGGAGTCTCGGAAACGGCACCTGACTCCGAAGCCGCCCGCAGCAAATCAGGGTCGATGCAGAAAAAATCGGCAAAGGCCTCAAGACCGCCGTTCATCTTACCTACACCGGGGAGTGGCTCCGTCTTATCTCCCGGAACGGTGTTCCACTGAACACCAATCAGCCACGCGAGATACAGGACCCGCAAGTCGCCCGAGAGCAGGTCGGCCCTGAGCGACGCCAGGGAGGCAAGCCAGCCCGAACCGTCATCCCACTCATAAGAATCCTCCGGCAGTTCGTCAATACCGATATCAATGATCGTATTATCTCCCGAATCAAATATGGTTACCCAGCCCATGCCGGGCAGAAAATCCTCAAACCTGTCGCTGTCAATGAATTTTTTCGGCACCCTGATCATAAAACGGCGCGAGCCCCAGTTGCCGAGATAGAGATGCAGATCAAACCAGCGCTTCATCATGTCCGCCGGGTCGGCTTTCAGGTCCCCCCATTCGTAGTGATTGGAAAAGCTTGTGGCCGTAATCTGCGCGCGGCTTGAAATTCCCCGCAGCTGCGCCCTGTCTTCCTTGCTCAACGCTCGGTCTACAGCCTGAAACTCGTAGTACTGGTATTCGCTCATATCAGATACGTCTCGGTCCGGTTTTTCCTTCTGTGTCCGGCATTTTAATATCACAGCCGGAAATCGGCAGAGCATGCGCTCATCAGACAATTCCGAAAAGATACAACGCTTCGGGAAGCACAGTCCCTACTCACGCGGAAAGAATGTAATCGGGAAAGCGAAATTATCAATATGAAACGCTACTGGCAATCACCGATCAGGGCTCGACTCAGCCAGCGACGTTTAAGACGAAAAACTATCTGAAGGTTTTATGAACAGGGTAAGGCAAGGTAGAATACAAAAGAATTAGGAGTCGTCTTAAGTTGCGCTTGTTATCCGGAATATCACGGCAAGTATGAAATGAAACAGAAAAAGAAGAAATCACCCGCCAAGAAGGCGGCGCCGGAAGCAAACGGCGCTACAGTAGGGTATGAGGCAGAACTCTGGGGCATGGCCAACGCGCTTCGGGGAAGCATGGACGCGGCCGAATACAAGCATGTCGTTCTGGGGCTTATATTTCTCAAGTACATATCCGACGCGTTCGAGGAAAAACGCCGTGAGCTTGAAACGCAGGTATCCAGGGGATCGGATCCGGACGACCCGGACGAATACCGCGCGGAAAACATATTCTGGGTGCCGCCCGAGGCGCGCTGGCAGGACATAAAGGCGCAGGCAAGGCAGCCCACCATAGGAAAACTCGTCGACGACGCCATGGCGGGAATCGAGCGGGAGAACAGGGAGCTTAAAGGCGTTCTGCCGAAAGACTACGCCCGGGCGGCGCTGGACAAGCAAAGGCTCGGCCAGGTAATTGACCTCATAAGCAACATAAAAGTCGGCGACAGGGACTCGCGCTCAAAGGATGTTCTGGGCAGGGTCTACGAATACTTTCTCTCGCAGTTCGCAAACGCCGAGGGCAAGAAAGGAGGAGAGTTCTACACCCCACGCTGCGTGGTGAAACTGCTGGTGGAGATGCTTGAACCCTACAAGGGACGGGTTTATGACCCGTGCTGCGGCTCTTCGGGCATGTTCGTGCAATCCATCGAATTCATTACGGCGCACGCAGGAAGTGTCGGCAGGGGAAAGTCCAGACTCCCAAAGGGCATCAAACCCAATATCTCAATCTACGGGCAGGAATCAAATTACACGACCTGGCGGCTTGCGAAAATGAATCTGGCCATTCGCGGTATTGAAGCTCAGATTGCCCATGGCGACAGCTTTCACAATGACCGCCACCCCGATCTCAGAGCCGACTTCATTCTCGCCAATCCGCCGTTTAACGTAAGTGACTGGGGCGGAGAGAGACTGAGGGAAGACAAGCGCTGGAAATACGGCGTTCCGCCCGAGGGAAACGCTAATTTCGCGTGGGTGCAGCATATGGCGCACCACCTCGCGCCCGGCGGGACGGCGGGCTTCGTTCTTGCAAACGGTTCCATGTCTTCTTCCTATAGAGGCGAGAAAGAAATCAGAAAAAACCTTGTAGAGGCTGGCATCGTCGACTGCGTGGTAGCTCTTCCGGGGCAGCTTTTCTATTCAACGCAGATTCCCGCGTGCCTGTGGTTTCTCTCCCGAGAGAAAAAAGAGGGAATCCTGTTCATTGACGCGCGGGGACTCGGTCGCATGGTGGATCGCACCCACAGGGAACTTACCGATGAAGAAATCGGCCGCGTGGCCAAAACGTATCGCGCATGGAGAGGCAAGGAAAACGCCGGAGAGTATGAAGATGTCCCGGGGCTTTGCAAAAGCGCAACTTTAGACCAAGTGCGCCGCCACGGCCATGTTCTTACGCCGGGACGTTACGTGGAAGCGGAAGCGGATGAAGATGACGGCGAACCATTTGAAGACAAAATGAAGCGGCTTACCCTTAAGCTCAGAGAACAGCGGGAAGAATCGGCCAAGCTTGACGCGGCCATAGCCTCCAACCTTAAAAAGCTGGGGTATGATTAAGCTGCGAGCGCGGAGGAAGTAATGAAACTTAATATAAACCCGTTAAAAGATGCTGTAAATCAACTTGAAGAGGCAATCGATATTCATGACTCTGAAAGCGATCCACGCCTCAAACGACATCTTCGAGCCGCAGTAATTCAGGCGTTTGAATTCACTTATGAACTCTCTTTCAAGATGATCAGGCGCTACCTTGAAATGGTCTCAGTCAGTCCGGCCGAAGTTGACAAGTTAAGTTTCAATAACCTCATAAGACAAGCGCTTGCACAAGACCTTGTTCGATCAGACATTCTGAAGTGGAGAGATTACAGGAAATATCGTGGTATAACCAGCCATACTTACGACGAGAAGAAGGCTCAGATGGTTTTTCAATACGCGCCCAGCTTCCTTGAGGAAGTCAAGCATCTCGTTTATCAGCTCCAAAAGAAAGGTGAATCCCATGACGCAGCCACCTGATATCCGTCCCGATCACCTGCAAACAGTAAAAAATATTCTGCGCGAGCATCTGCCCGAAGACATCAAAGTCTGGATATTCGGAAGCCGTTCTGACTGGACAACAAAAGATTCCTCAGACCTTGATATAGCACTTGAAGGTAACTCCGTACTGGATTCTCAGTGTATATCAGCAGTGGAATACGCATTCGAGGATTCGGACCTTCCCTACACAGTAGACATTGTGGACATCAACAACGTAAGCGATGATTTCAGACAGATAATAGATTTCCAGAAAATCCCCCTGCAGATATCCGATGGGAGAAACGTTAGGGAAGAGAGAGACAACTATGTACTGAAAGAACCGCTTGATATCTCTCCGGACGATCTTAAAACCGTAAAGAAAATTCTCGCGGAACACGCCCTCGATTTTGAAGTCAGAGCCTTCGGGTCTCGGGCCAGTTGGACGGCACGGCAATACTCCGACCTTGATCTTGTCTTAATGACCGACGAACCACTTGATGTCTCACGCATGGCATCCCTTCGGGAAGCTTTTATAGAATCCAACCTGCCTTATATAGTAGACATTGTGGACTGGGCTTCTGCCTCTGAAAGTTTTCGGGAGATAATCGAGAAAAAATGTATTGTGATCCAAGAAAATTCAAGTGGTGAGACAATTCTTGGTGAATTCGCCCCATTTGTATATGGGAAAAGTTTGCCAAAAAAGATTAGACAAGATTCAGGAAACGTCCCGGTGTTTGGTTCTAATGGAGTAGTAGACTACCATAACTCTGCTTTAACCGATGGACCAGCGGTTATCATCGGACGGAAGGGAACAATAGGGAAAATTCACTACTCGCCTGTTCCGTGTTGGCCCATCGATACAACCTTCTATGTAACAGACTCCGACATAGAAAGACTCAAGTTTAAGTACTACATGCTCAAATCTCTAAATCTTGAGCATATGAACTCGGATAGTGCAGTTCCGGGTCTAAATCGTAATGAAGCACATGCATACAAAATCCAACTTCCGCCTCTTCCTGCACAAAAAGCCATCGCAAACATCTTAGGAACATTAGACGACAAAATAGAACTAAACAGGAAAATGAGCGAAACACTGGAGGAAATAGCCCGAGTGCTGTTCAAATCATGGTTTGTCGATTTTGATCCGGTAAGGGCAAAAATGGAAGGTCGATGGCGGCGTGGCGAATCGCTTCCCGGATTGCCTGCGGATTTATGGGAACTTTTCCCCGACAAGCTCGTGGATTCCGAATTAGGGAAAATTCCTGATGGATGGAAACCAACTCCTTTAGGTAAAAGGCTAGCAGAATTAGTTTCGGGGTCACGACCCAAGGGTGGATCTGTTGAAACAGGTATACCCAGCATCGGAGCTGAGAATGTTATCGGACTAGGACATTATGATTTTTCTAAAGAAAAGTATATTCCTGCTGAATTTTTTGAAAACCTTAAGACAAAAAAAGCTAATCTGCAAAACGGAGATGTCTTACTATACAAAGATGGTGCTAAAATCGGTCGCAAAACTTACTTTGATCAAGGTTTTCCACATTCTCAATGCGCAGTCAATGAACATGTATTCATTCTAAGGATGAAAAGACCTGAGCTGCAGATGTATCTATTTTTCTGGCTTGATCAGCCTTGGGTAACTCAAGAGATTATTAGTTTGAATTCGAATTCTGCCCAGCCAGGCATCAGTCAGACTGGTGTTAAAAGTCTTCCTATACTTCTCCCTACTTTAGATGTTATCTTAAGTTTTGAAAAGAATATATCTCAATTAATGCATCGTTTATTCTCAAACTGCCTAGAATCCAGACATCTTTCCATAATACGTGATACCCTCTTGCCGAAGTTGGTAAATGGAGAGTTGCCTATACATTCCTTTATAACCACGGCCATTTCACGCTAGCTACGGGGGGTAATTTTATTCAAGATTACGGGGAAGTTAAAAAAAGGTTCTGGCTTTTTTCCATGTTTGCGTGTATAACCTGTAAACATGGATACCAGATCACAACACCCGGGGTTCTCCCTAGAAGATGTCATAGTAAGAGCAGCGCGTTCCGATGAAGTCCCCAAGTGGAACGCGCTTATGAACGAACACCATTACCTCGGTTTCAAGCAGTTAGCCGGTCGGGGTATACGCTACATAGTGTCTGTCAGAAAAGGTCTAACTCACTGAAATAAAACAAATAATCCTTGATTTTCTATGGTGAAGATTCTCCATATGTGGTAGAATTATACTTGAATTATCAACATATTGAGACATTTCAAAGAATCTTCGGAGAAT
>CAYSDX010000080.1:0-4644 GCA_964429945.1 uncultured Spirochaetia bacterium
AGAGAAGCAGTCCCGACCTGTTCGCGCATTGGCGTGCACTACGAGGGCAGACTGGGTAGGAGGAGCCGTATGAGGGGAGACTTTCACGTACGGTTCTGAGAGGGCCTCGGGGTGAGATTCCCCGGGGCTACTCGACTCGTAATGCTCTTTGAAGAGAGAAGGGACGGGGAGAGGGTCTGCGAGGTGCTTGGAAAGCAACTGGAGAAGTATGGATTAACACTCCACGAGAGCAAGACACGGTACGTGTACATGCGAGCAGAGGAAGATGGGAAGTTTGACTTCCTAGGGTTCACGCACATATGGGGGTGGTCAAAGAGGGGCAACAGGGTATTGCGAAGAATAACAGCCAAGGATCGGTATACGAGGGCAGTAAGAGCGGTGAACGAATGGTGCAAGAGGAACCGACATCTGCGGATAGACACGCAGGCCACATGCCTTGGGCGGGTAATCCGCGGGCACTGCAACTACTATGGGGTAACGGGGAACGGCAAAAAACGGGCCAAAAAGATGACGGATACCAAAGACAGCAATCCCGAAAGTGCGCCCTCGGTGACAGTTCCTGAAAGAGCGCACCCACTGTCATCATCTTCAGGTTCCCCGAGATAAAGTCCCGAACCGAAGACATAGACAGATGCCGAAGGATCATCCTTGTCCGGTGAAACGGTTTTCGTGTAGCCAAGCTTCGGCGAACTGCCTCCGGGACCACCGCTTTGCTCTCCGTCGCCCTCCACGGCGGGATTTTCCCAGTTGTATTCGACAAATCCCCCACCCGGTATCTTCGCGGCGTCGAGAAGCTCAGCAATAGTATCTCCGACATCGGGATCAGCTCTTAGGTCTGTCTGCTCTATTTTCCTGTTCGCCCCGTTGAAAATCACGTTGCCCTCTTTGTCCATTATGTAGATGTAGGTGGATACGTGTCTCCAAGGTCCGCCGTCAACCCTGAAAAGGGCACGAAGCCTCACGGGATCGATGTCCGATCGAACAAGGGCCGCGGTAAAAAAGGAGATCGCCTCCTCGACAAACACCTTAAGCTCCTGTTTGTTCTCCTCAGGGGTCTTCTCGCCTCCGATCTCCCGGGCATCTTTGGTGGGTCGTAGATTAGGTAGGGATGCCGCAACCTCCTCATAGGATACCTTCTGGCCGGTAGCAGGGGGCTCGTAGCCGAATCCCCCGACAAGCACAAATTTCTCTCCCTCTGATAAAAGCGGATTGCCGAACGGAACGGCTCGAGCGGTAAAAGGAAATGCGTAAGCTTTCCTGACGGGGCTGTCCGTCGCACCCTTATACTCTACAATTCCTCCTCCTTCCCTTAGAAACTGCTGTCCGACGTTGTTCCCAGCGACATCCACAAGACCAGCCCAGTCCTGATCCTCAAGCTCCCTGTTTTTTGCGTGAACGTAAACGCCTCCCCCACCTGTGACTTCCGCGTTGGGAACTCTGCCGTCTGAAGATACCTTCCCCGTAAGAAGGGTAAGGTATGTGGAACCGTCATTCCAGTTCCCGAATTCATTCCTGAATTCATTCAGTATCCCCAGAGTCTCAGAAAAGGTTTCGGCTTCCGACAGGTGAGCTGCCGCGTGCTTTACGAAATTCTCAAGAGTCCGATCATCCGACATATTCACGTCGTGCACCGTGGTTGTATACGTGTGTGCGCCGTCGTGGGTGGCGGCAGAAGGAGCGTAAAACCAGAAGGACCCCAGAAGCCCCAGAACACAGCACGAAAAAACAAGAAATTTAATGTTCTTCACGATTCTGCCCTGCCGACGCGCTGGGGGCGGGAGAAATTCCGCCACTCAGCAGCCGGGGAATATTCATAGAGAAACTTACGGGCTTTCAGAAGGCTTATCGCACGTGACACCCGCGTATTCATAGGACGTGCAGTCATGCACCCCTCTGCCCGCGTGACCGCATTCAAGCAACTGATTTTCCGTACCGTCGCAGTTTACACCGTCAAGCAGATAGAGTAGCGGCGGGAATCCAAGCCAGATTATCTGGCCCTGCGCCGTACCTCCCTGAAGACCCAGCTGGCGGCACGCGACCTGCGCGTCACTCTGATCCCATTCGTCATCGCATATGCCCTTCCAGCGCTTGGCATTATTGTCAAATATCTGGAGCATTCCCGAATGGCTGGAGTCGGATGGAGCTGATGTCTGTCCGGTGTTGACGTTGACAGTGAATGTGGAAAGTAGCCTGATGCTTCCATCAGGCAGATCTGGATACACCCACCCCACTTCAAAGCTCTCGACTTCTTCTTGGTTGCCGGCGTCATCGGTGAAGCTGACCCTCACCTTGATCCACTCATCTTCATCATCCTGCTGGAAAGTGTAGGTGGAAGCGGTCGCGCCTGCAATCTCCTCTTCGTTCCAGGCAATATCAGACCTTATCCACTGGTAGGAAAAAGAACTCCCATCGGAGGGCTTTCCGTCAGCGTCAGTAATCCCCGAATGATCCGCGGTCACTGTAACTCCGATTTTGGTTTCAGTACCCCTGATGGCTATCTGGCCTACGGCATCGTTGTTTGTGGTCGCGGGGGCGCAGGTGACACCGAAAGCTTCCTTGTTGGTGCAGTTATTCTGCCCTCGCGGACGATGCTTGCATCTGTCCGTGCCGAGAATCCTGGCCTCGGAACCCGAGCATTCAAGATCATCAAGCAGGTAATACCCTGTCGGGTTCGCTTGGGCGTTCTCGGGCAACGCAAGCTGGGTGAGGGGAGTTCCTCCCGAAAAACCCAACTGGCGGCACGCAACCTCGGCCTCCTGCCTGCCGATCACCCTGATGTTGTTGTGCTCCTTTTTTCCCAGAACCCCGAGTCCGTCATCGCATATGCCCTTCCACTTGCCAGTGCCGTTGCCGTCGGGATCACTGAATATCTCAAGCCTGCCCGAGGGCCTTGCAACTGTACTGAGATCCACCACGGATCCTGTAGTCGTATCCACCAGTCTCAGGTCCCCGTCGGCATTCGCTTCCTGCGTGTTCACTTCCACGGGTCCCATCAGCATAAGTCCGAGCAGAAGCCCTGAAACCACGATCAGAGCACGGCACAGATTTAGAATTCCCGCAACCTTCTTCCCGGCCCTCATCCCACACCAGCACACCCGCCCCAAGCGGTTTCCCGTTTTTTCAAACAGCATCAGTCAAATCTCCATAAGCCCTACACGAAACCTCTTTTCGACCAGATTCCTCCCTCAGCCCCCACCGTTTACGCTAATTATGATAACATCAATCAACTGCCTCTGTCAACACACGCAGAAAATGCGTTTTGAGAGGGAGCAGAGAAAAAAGCAGCAGCGGCTCGTACGCGATGCCCGCTTCAGGCTCAAAGTTTCTTTTGTCGATATTGATTACACGCATCCCCGCAATCTCAGGGAGTTCCAGACAGCGCAGCTTGCCTAGGGGGGAATGGACATACATGTCCCGGAATCTTCTTCTCATAACAGGTCCCTGCGGCAGCGGAAAGACTTGGATAGCGTGCGCTCTGGGGCATAACGCGTGCATGATGGGGATGACGGCTCGCTACTACAGGGTTTCAAGACTTGTTTCCGGACCTCGCGCAGGCAAAGGCCGATGGAAGCTGTAACAAGCTTCCGGACAGGCTTGGGATGGTGGGACTTCTGATCATAGATGACTGGGGCCTTGAGAAGATAACCACTGCCCAGAGATATGGCCTGACGGAGATCATGCATGACCGCTGCGGGGAGAACTCCACTGTGATGATAAGCCAGCTTCCGGTGAGCGAGTGGTACGGCGCTATAGAGGACAATACTCTTGCCGACGCGATCCTTGACAGGATCGTTCACAATTCTTACAGGCTTGAACTGGGAAGTGATTCATAGGAGAAAAAGCAGACTTCTTACTCGTTGTTTTACAAAGAAATTCCAGATGCGTTAAAGTCTGTTTTGAGGGAAAAGAAAAAAGAGATTCAGGTGTTCACATCCGATCGTAATTGCCGTTCACGTTAAACCGTAATCGCTGTTCATTTATTCCGTAATACGCACCCGTTGCTGTCGTCCCGATAGAGCAAACGGGCTTTGCGGATAAGGTGCTGTGCGAAATCCGCATAGATTCGCCAGTTGCTATTTCTGCGGCAAGGGTGCTGCGTGAAGCGCCGCTTGAGATGCCCATGTAATAGAGTTTTTTGGCTTGGGCGCGGATGCAGGTTTCCACGTCGCGAAGGCTGTCTCCGTAAGCAAACCGGGCGAAGGCCATGCAGCGATATTGTTCTATTTGACTTTACGATTGCCTTCATAACGTTTAACGTATCTATGGAAGATGTCCCACGGAAGATGTCCCACGGAAGATGTCCCATAAGCTGAGAAAAAACCAACTTCCCCGCATACATGATATCTGCCTCCCGTTATGCTGATAGATGCAAGTATCATGGGAAAACGGATTTTGGACTTCAAGTCGGACCATCTCTTAACGGCTGTTTTATCGCTGTAATCAGGTGGTTACAACACGCTCAGCTCAAAACGCCGGTCAGCAGCGAGAGGCACCTCATATTATAAGGCACTTCTAAAAATAGATTTACGGCTCAAGATCACGGACAACTTCTCATTTTCCCCTTCAACTCAGGGAGTTTTCTTCATGCAAAGCTGCTTTTTGTCCTGTTTTCCGCTCTTCAGAAGCAATTTTCTCCCCGCTTAT
>CAYSDX010000081.1:0-5098 GCA_964429945.1 uncultured Spirochaetia bacterium
AAAAACTGTAAAGAGGATAGACAGGGCACTTAAGAAGGGAAACTGGGATGCCGTGAGAAGCATAACCCAGTCCATGCACCCTTCTGAAATAGCATCCCTGATCCAGGCTTCTCCGCAGAAAAAAAAGCATCTCATACTTGAAGCTCTCGATACAGATGTAGCCTCCGAAGTCTACTTCCAGCTAAACCCCGAGGAACGCGTAAGCATACTGAAACTCATGCGGGAGACTTCCCTCACCGCAATGGCCGAAGAAATGGAATCGGACGACGCCGCCGACTTCCTGGGAGAACTGCCGGAAGACCTGGCGAAGAAGGTCCTCGAGACTATGGATCCGGAAGAACGCGAAGAGGTAACGCCGCTTCTCAAGTACCCGGAAGATTCTGCAGGCGGAATCATGCAGACCGAGGTTCTAAAAGGTTCGCATGACGCTACTTCTGAAGAAACAGTCGAACTGATAAGAAAAATCGAGGAAAAAGACGAAGATGACGTAGAGGACCTGCACATGGTCTACGTGGTGAACGAAACGGGAAGGCTTGTCGGAAGGGTGTTTCCCCTTAAGCTCTCAACGGCAACGCCTGATTCACCCCTCTGGACAATAATGGACCCGGTTGAGGTGACGCTCACTCCAAGCATGGACCAGGAGGAAGTTGCCAAGATTTTCAGAAAATACGATGAGATGTCACTTCCCGTTGTGGACGATTCGGGAGTGCTGCTCGGCAGGATAACCGCCGACGACATACTTGACGTTATCTCTGAAGAGGCCAGGGAGGACATATACAAGCTCGGCGGCATAAGCGGTGAGAACATTCACCCTATACACACGTCCATATATGACAACGTAAGACTTAGGGCACCATGGATAATGCTCGCCCTTGTGGGCGAACTCCTCGTTGCCTTCATAATAATGCAGAAGTTCCAGACCACTCTTGAGAACTTCATTATACTCGCTGCCCTGCTTCCCCTTGTCATGGCCACGGGCGGAAACATCGGGGTTCAGACAAACACCATTACCGTCAGGGTCCTAGCCACCGGTGACTTCGTGAAAGACCAGATAAAAGGTCTCTTCTTGGCGGAACTTAAAGTGGGTCTGGCCCTCGGGATCATAAGCGGCCTTCTGGGTTCCCTGATCGGACTTCTGCTAAATACCGCGGAGACCGATTTCGTAAGGCTGTTTCTGGTAATATTCGCAGGGATTGTAGGGGCCACGCTTACAACTTCTTTTCTGGGCGTTGCGGGCCCTCTTGTGCTTAACAAGCTCAAGATGGACCCCGCGGTATCCTCGGGACCGTTTCTCGTTACATTCAACGATATATTCGGCACCGCTTTCTACCTTTTCCTGGGCGCAGCGCTTCTCTGAGATTTCAAATTTGAGAAACAGGTCGCAACCAAACCCAAATTGCAAGGCACCTGGACCATGACAAATCCCAACATAGACAGAAAACTTAGCGGTAAATGCGACTATCATCTGAAGCAGGTTCAGAGGCCTGCGGATACAAGTTGCTGCTGTTCTCAAAAGCGTATCCCGTAATAAACCCGGATTCTCTTAGAGCAGATTGGGGGAGTAGTCCAAGCCAGGTCAGGCGGAGAACCAGTTTTCCAGATGGAGACCTTCAACCTGAGAGAAATGCTTCTGGTTGTTGGTGACAAGCGTAGCGTCAATTATCAAGGCGTGGGAAGCGATCATGGCATCAGCAAATCCGATGGGACTTCCTTTTCTCAGCAACAACGACTGCGTAACGGCGAACCGGTCCGCGCATTCAGTCGTCCAGTCGGCCACGTAATCAAGGCGTTCGCAGACCTTATCAATGCGCGCATGATATTTTGCGGAACCGATGCGCTCGGCACCAAACCGCAACTCCTGATAGGTGATAACTGACATGCAGAGAATGTGGCCCTCAGCGGCCCTGTTCTCAAGGGTCTCCAGAACAGACTGTGAATGTTGCCGCATTATGTAGCTGCAGATATTGGTGTCAAGCATGTAGGTCATTCAAATTTTCCCCGGCTTTCGTCAATCGCGAACAAATCTGGACGCTCTGCCAGGAAATCATCACCTACCGGTTCGCTCTCGTCATTCAGGGTCAACCAGGACTTGCGGACGGGTTCCAAGATCAGTTTCTGACCCACCTTTCTCACGGTCAGTTCGGTCACTCCCTCAAAAGCAAAATCCTTCGGAATGCGAACAGCTTGGCTACGACCATTTTTAAAGATCTTCGCAGTGGGCATGGTCACCTCCTGTATTGATATATGACAGTATATACCATGTGGCGGCACATGGCAATATCGGTTGCGAAGCTTTTTTTAAGACCAGACGTTCACTCTTTGGAACAACACCCGCAATGCGGAATATGGTTGCGTTTCGAACTTGAAACCACGATTACACAAAAACCGAAATACAAAAAAGTTTTTTGCAAAAACTCAGAAATCTGCAATCATGGAAGATACCTTAGAGTTCTAGGTGGATTTCGGCTGAAATGCGCGCCCGAGAGGATTCGAACCTCTGACCTACGGATTAGAAGTCCGTTGCTCTATCCTGGCTGAGCTACGGGCGCCAAAAAACCAAACACGCGTCAAATCACGAAGAAATGGTCGGGGTGAGAGGGCTCGAACCTCCGACCTCAGCATCCCAAATGCTGCGCGCTCCCAGCTGCGCCACACCCCGATTTAAAGACCTGTAATTATAACGACAGCGGCTGAATAAACAAAACCGCAATCCCGAGGGAAAAACTCAGGAACCCGGAAGCATATACTTCTTCCAGTACCTTATGAGACCGCCCGCATTCATATGGTAAGGAGCCATAAGATCATATTTTTGATAGACTTCCTCGCTTACTCCTTCCCGCTCAAATACTCCCCTGAAGTAGTCTCCGAACTCTTCGGTTATTTCCTCATCACTCTTCCCAGCCGATACCCTCTCGCCGATCCACTCAGACCACTCTTCAAGCTTTTCGGCGGCGGCGTCAAGCATGGGACCCACATCCGTGTATCCACCGAAATGGGTAAGATAAAGAATGTCTGGGGATATCTCCCTCATCCTGTCAATGGAAGCATTCCACTTCTCAAGATGTATCTCGGGAGGAGGAGTTGCGGGAACCATGGGACCGCCCGCCATTAGACACCCCGCCGTATCCCCGGCAAAAAGGGCATTCTCAATCAGATAGCAGTGATGATGCCCGGCGTGCCCGGCGGTTTCCACAACCTTCACTTCGACGCCTCCTATGTTGATGCTCTGGCCGTCCTCAATGGCAACCACGCTGGTTTCGTCCATTCCCCTAACCTCGCCCCACAGCTCCTCCATCTTATCCCCGTATATTCTTGCGGCGGACTTCATGAGTTTCTCGGGAGCAACAAGGTGTGGAGCTCCCACAGGATGAACGTATATTGTGGAGCCCGTAGCGGCGAAATGCCAGGCAGCCCCTGAGTGGTCGAGATGAATGTGAGTTACGAACACGTGTTTTACGTCAGAAGGTGCGTAGCCCAAGTCCAAAAGACCGCTTCTGAGATTCTCAAACGAGGTGTCGGGACCCGTTTCTATGAGTATCGGCCCCTCGCCGGTCTCGATAAGATAAGATGCTATCGTCTCTGTCATAAAGAAATTAACGTCTATGATCTTCAAATCCATTTAGCTTTGTCCTCCTGGAAATTACATTCGTTTCTTGTTTAGAATCCAAAACGTAAACCTGCGTGGAAAGTAGTGTTGTCGATCGACCACGAATCTATTATATCGCTGCTTCTTGCAATTCCCAGTTTGAGCCTCGCGCTCTCGCCAAGGTTCAAGAAACCCGCCACGGCTAACGCAGTGTTACCTACACACGGGTCTCCATCCTTTACAGGGTAAGACGTTCCGTTTGTATAGTGGCTGATGCCCATGCCCAGCTTCACCCCCGCTACCTTGAAGCCCGCTCCCCCAGTAAACACGCTGATATTGTCAATCTCCGAGTACTTTTCATCAAACGGGGTATGCGACGCCGCTACGTCAAACGTAACTTTCTGGTGAACAAGTTCCGGTACCGCGTGGATTGCAAGGTTGTTGTTCTCAACGGTACTGCAATCTTCCGCGGTTGCCAGTGTTGGCATAATGGCTATTAAACCGGCTATCAAAAACAGTTTGATTTTATTCATTTCCCTACCTCCTTTTAATCAGAAACCTGCCCTTTCTCTGACGGTCCGCCAATGCAGGCGGCTAACTGCACCGGCATAATTCTTCCCTTTCAGATATTTTTTGGCAATCATTCCGCATCTGGACAACCGCACTTCTCATGCACCGGCCTTTACCCGGCCGGAGTCAACGAAAAACGAGTGAAACTCCCCCCGACGGGGTATCTCGTCCTTATCAGTCGATGTAACGAACACCTGCCCCGTAAATTCCGAAAGCGTCTGGAAAAGAAAGCTCCTGCGTTTAATGTCAAGTTCACTTGTTATGTCGTCTAGAAGAAGTATGGGATTAGTCCCCGTATGCTCTTTAAAAAGCCTTATCTCTGAGGCCTTAAGCGCAAGAACCAGGTTTTTTGACTGTCCCTGCGAGGCAAAGCGCGAAGCGTCCTGACCGTTTAGGAGAAAACCGACCCGGTCCCTGTGGGGACCGACGGTTGTGTGACCCCTTTTTCTGTCCGAAGGGAAATTCTTTGAAAGCGCTTCCCTTATGCCCTCGGCGAGGTCCGCTTTGCGTTCAAAGGAAAATCCGTAGCTTACGCGCGCCGACGTGTCAGACTCCCCGTGCTCTCCGTAAACTTCGGCTAGCTTGCGGTTAAAGCTTTTTATCATCTCGATGCGCCTGCTTACGATATCGGCTCCGATCCCGGCTATTTGCTCGTCCCAAAGTTTCATGGAAAGAGAAGACATTTTCTCCCTTGAACCAAGCATGTGGTTTCTCTGGCTCACGGCCCTTTGGTAATCGCGAAGCTGCTTTATGTGGACCGGATAAACGGCGCTTATGACGGAATCGAGATAATTTCTCCTGGCCTGAAGCCCTCCCTTTACTATCTCTATGTCCGAGGGAAGAAACAAAACTACTTTGAACCGGCCAAAGTGCTGGCTTATGCTCCGCATGGTCTTTGAGTTAAGCCGCGTGTGGCGGCCTTCTTTCTTCACGGTTATATGC
>CAYSDX010000082.1:0-21015 GCA_964429945.1 uncultured Spirochaetia bacterium
TCGATTTTCGTGACGGGCTGCTTGTAGGCTACTATCGCGAGCACTTCGAGGGCGGCCTTTGAGAGCCTGAATTTTTTTATTTCCTTGTTAAACTCGACTACATATTGCGAATACTCGGGGCGGGTTCTGAACTGATAGCCTCCGGCGACGCTGCTTAGAATGAAACTTCTTCCCATCTCTTCCCAGCGCTCCTGGAGTTCCCCCAGCGCGTCGGTTATCTCTTTTTTCTCGACATCTTTCAGAAAAGCAGAGATTTCCTGAATAGTAAGAGGATGTTTAGAAACAAATATCAAGCATTCTATTATATTTGCAAGAGAACTTCTATCGTCCATTTTCCTCCCTCAGAATTATCTTTATGGGTTCTTCGAAGGTCGGCTGAAAAACATCCAGAATGCCGTCTTTCAGCAGCTCAAGTATCGAGAGAAAGGTTACCACGAGCTTCATGCGGTTTTTATCCTCTTCGAAAAGATCCCCGAAGAGAACCTCTTTTTCCCTTCTCATTATTTCAATCACCTGGTCTTTTCTCTCTTCAACGGTGTAGGTCTGGGGAATCAGGGATATTTCCTTTGTTTCCGATTTCTCCCTGTTCTCATATATCTTCGA
Source organism: uncultured Spirochaetia bacterium (assembly GCA_964429945.1). Classification (GTDB taxonomy): domain Bacteria; phylum Desulfobacterota_D; class UBA1144; order Nemesobacterales; family Nemesobacteraceae; genus Nemesobacter. The sequence continues at coordinate 604 of CAYSDX010000082.1, forward strand.
GAAGGCGTCTACCAGGGTCCAGAGGTCGAATTTCACGAATTCCGTCTCCTCCTCCGGCTCTCCGAACACCTCCTTGCGGTCATAACCCGCTAGGAAAACGTCTTTTCCGAGGATTTCCATCCCTCCAAGCTCCGCCGCCGCGTCCCTGTACCTTTCATACTCAAGCAGCCGCCTTACAAGCTCCTCCCTGGGGTCCTCCTCCTCGCCCTCATCCTCATCCTTTATCCTGGGAAGAAGCATCCGCGATTTTATGTACCCGAGTTCGGCCGCCATGGACATGTACTCTCCGACGATCTCGAGGTTTACCGTTTTCAGAAAGTCCAGATATTCAAGGTACTGCTCGGTTATCTCGGCTATGGGTATATCGTAGATATCCACCTCGTTTTTCTTTATAAGGTGGAGCAGCAGGTCAAGGGGCCCGCTGAACATCTCGAGCCGTACGCTGTAGGCTGACTGCGGATCTTCCATTTCTCCCTTTCTCTCGGTAATCACGACGGATTTATCGACCGGACGACGATTTCAAGTTCGCCCGGGCTGAAATTGCACATCTCTATAAAGATAACCACAGGAACGCGTATGAAGTAGCCCAGGAACTTCCCGCCGAACAGGAAGAAGGCGAAAAGAATGAATATTCCGTAAGTTTCAAATCTCGCGTACCTGTAAGCGAGGCTGTCGGGCAGCAGTCCGTAGAGCACCCGCGAGCCGTCAAGCGGCGGAACCGGGATCATGTTGAAAACGGCGAGCACTATCCCTATGTATATGAACCAAACGAGCATCCGCACGGCCACGTCGACCCCGCTTCCCGGGGGTATGGTCGCGAAGTTCTCAAATACCGCCTTTAGAATCACGGCCGCGGCGATTGCCGTCAGAATGTTGGATACCGGGCCCGCGAGGGCGACCAGCAGCATGTCTTTTTTCGGGTTCCTGAAGTTTCTCGGATCCACGGGAACGGGCTTGGCCCACCCGAAATGCACTATAAAAAGCAGCAGGGTCCCCAAGAGGTCCAGGTGCACGAGAGGGTTAAGCGAAAGCCTTCCCTGCCTTTTCGCGGTGTCGTCTCCGAGCCTGTATGCCACAAGGGCGTGGGCGTACTCGTGTATGGTAAGGGAAAAAAGGATTACGGGGACCAGTATTATGAAAAAACTATAGTTCATATCTATAAGTTTACGCTCTCGGGTGAGATTTTTCGTGTATGCGTTTCAGCCTTTCCTTTTCAACGTAGGTGTATATCTGGGTTGTGGATATGTCCGAGTGTCCGAGCATGGCCTGTATTGCCCGAAGGTCGGCTCCCCGCTCGAGCAGATGCGTGGCGAAGGAGTGGCGGAGCACGTGAGGTGTTATGTGGGAGTGGATGCCGGCTGAGAGCGCGTAGTCTTTTATCATGCGCCAGAAACGCTGGCGGCTCATCTTGGAGGCGGTTCTTGAGGTTACGAAAAGATAGTCCGAGTTCCTGCCGCGAAGAAGTCTGGGTCTTGAGTCTGAGAGGTAGTCCCTTACTTTCCTGATAGCGGCATCCCCTATCGGAACTATCCTTTCCTTGCTTCCCTTTCCGAGAGTGATAACGTAGCCGTGGTCGAGATTGACGCGGTTTAGCTCAAGTGAGATCAGTTCCGATACCCTGACCCCGGTGGCGTAGAGAACCTCGAGCATCGCGCGGTCCCTGAGCGCTTCGTTTGACTTGCCTTTTTCGGGCTCCCGAAGAAGCCTCTCGACTTCGTCCAGGGAAAGGGTGTGGGGAAGGGTCTTTGCGGGTTTTGGAGAGACCGTATTTCTCAGGGGATCCTCGGTTATGACGCTTTCTGTGAGCAGGAACCTGAAGAACTGCTTCAGGGAAACTATGTTTCTCGCCACGCTTCTTGGGGAGAGCTTTTTTTTCCTCAGGTGGTCAAAAAAAGCGGCTATCTCACGCTCGCTTACCGCGGCGGGGTCTGATATTCCCCTTTTGTCGAGGAAAGCCGCGAGGGACGATATGTCCCTTGAATAGGATTCAATGGTGTTTTTCGAAAGGCCCCTGTTCATCGTGAGGTATACAAGGAACGAATCGAGGTGCTCATCCATTTAGTCTTACGTTCCAACCTGCCAGGAGCTTAGGTATTTTCTCTGTTCCGCCGTGAGGGTGTCTATCGTGACTCCCAGGGTCCTGAGCTTTATCCTGGATATCATGCGGTCTATATTTTCCGGGACGTCGTGAACGTCGTTTGCAAGGGCCTGCGCGTTTTTCACTATGTGCTCGCAGCAAAGCGCCTGGTTGGCGAAGCTCATGTCCATCACGCTTGAAGGATGTCCTTCCGCGGCGGCGAGGTTTATGAGCCTTCCTCCGCCGAGAACGTTGATTCTCCTTCCGTTCTCAAGCGTATATTCTTCGACGTATTCCCTTATCACTCTTTTTGAGGTCGTTATTTCGGCAAGGGCGTCAAGATCGAGCTCCACGTTGAAGTGCCCCGAATTGGCCACGATCGCGCCGTCTTTCATTTTCTGGAAATGCTTTTTCCTTATGACGTGTATGTTGCCCGTAACGGTGCAGAAGAAATCTCCCAGGGGGGCCGCCTTCTCCATGGGCATCACCCTGAACCCGTCCATCGTGGCCTCAAGTCCCGCAAGCGGCTCAACCTCGGTCACGATCACGTTCGCTCCCAGTCCCCTGGCCCTCATGGCAAGCCCTTTTCCGCACCATCCGTATCCCGCGACTACGAAGGTCGTTCCGGATACGAGCCTGTTGGTGGCCCGGATGATCCCGTCAAGGGTGCTCTGGCCCGTACCGTAGCGGTTATCGAAAAGGTGCTTGGTGTCCGCGTTGTTAACGGCGATTATCGGATACCTGAGGACCCCGTCATCCGCCATGCTCTTAAGTCTTATTACTCCGGTTGTCGTCTCTTCTGTTCCCCCGACCACGTCGTCCATCAGGTCTTCGCCGTCTTTGTGGAGTGTCGATACCAGGTCCGCCCCGTCATCCATGGTTACGTGAGGGTGGGCGGCCAGCACCGCGTTTATGTGCTTGTAATAGGTTTTGGTGTTCTCTCCCTTTATCGCGAAAACGGAGATCTTATGGTTCTTCACGAGATGTGCCGCGACATCGTCCTGCGTGCTGAGCGGGTTTGAAGCGCAGAGGTAAGGCTTCGCTCCCCCGGCCTTAAGCGTGGTCATGAGGTTTCCAGTTTCCGTGGTAACGTGAAGACACGCGGCAACCTTTATTCCCCTAAGCGGCTTTTCCTTTCTGAATCTTTCCTCTATCTGCTTTAGAACGGGCATTTCCTGCGCGGCCCATTCGCTTCTGAGTTTTCCCTCACGGGCAAGCTTCAAGTCTTTTACGTCGTAATCCATTTGTTCCTCCGTCGTTTCTTTGCGGTCCGCGGCTTCGCGCGCGCTTGGGCTCAGACGTCCTACAGAGCTTTTTTAAGTTCCGCGATTCTGTCTGTCCTCTCCCAGGAGAAAGTTTCCTCGTTTCTCCCGAAATGCCCGTAAGAGGCGGTTTCCCTGTAAATGGGTCTTAGCAGTCCGAGGCGCGAAATTATTCCCTCGGGAGTAAGATCGAAAACTTCCCTTACGGCTTCTGAGATCCTCTCTTCCGGCACGGCGGCCGTGCCGAAGGCATCGATCATTACCGAAACCGGCTCTGCGACTCCTATGGCGTAGGCAAGCTGCACCTCGCAGCGCGAGGCCAGGGAGGCCGCGACTATGTTTTTCGCCACGTACCTGGCCATGTAGGCGGCGCTTCTGTCAACCTTGGAGGGGTCCTTCCCCGAAAACGCCCCGCCGCCGTGTCTTGACCATCCCCCGTAGGTGTCGACTATGATTTTTCTCCCGGTAAGCCCGGTGTCTCCCATGGGACCCCCGATCACGAAGCTCCCGGTGGGATTTATGTGAATTTTCGTGTTCTCGGAAACAAGCGTTCCGATGCAGGGATTTATTACGTTCTGCTTGATCCCCTCGACGAGGTCCCCGCGCGAGACTTCCTTTGAGTGCTGAGATGATATCACGACCGCGTCCACTGCAACTGGTTTCCCGTCCTCATACCTGAAGGTGACCTGGCTTTTTCCGTCCGGCCTTAAAAACGGCAGCGTGCCGTCTTTTCTTACCTCGGAAAGGCGCTTGGCCAGCCTATGTGCGTAGAGGATGGGGGAGGGCATGAATTCCTCGGTCTCATCGCACGCGTAACCGAACATCAATCCCTGGTCCCCGGCGCCTTTTTTGTCAACTCCGAGCGCTATATCAGGAGACTGCTTGTCAATCGTCAGGACGACGGAGCAGGTGTCCGCGTCAAATCCCATGGCGCTGTCGGTGTAGCCGATCTCTCTTATCGTGTCTCTTGCCACCTTCTGTATGTCGACCTGGCTTTTCGTCGTTATCTCGGCGGAGATCACCACAAGGCCGGTCGTAATCAGCGTTTCGCACGCGACCCTGCTCTCAGGGTCCTGCTCGATCATGGCGTCGAGTATGGCGTCTGATATCTGATCCGCAATCTTGTCCGGATGGCCTTCCGTTACGGATTCTGAGGTGAATATGAAGTTTTTCGGGGGCATTAAGCGGACCTCAAAAGTCCAAGTAATATAATTATTTTGGTTTTTCTGTCAACAATCCGTTGCTTTGTGGCTGCGGGTTTCCTATCGGGTAAAATACAAGGGAATCCCACTTGCACTCTGCGGAGAAAATAAAATGAAAAAACTCCTGGCTCCTTCGATACTGTCGTGCGACTATCTTCGCCTTGAAGACGAGGTAACCGCCGTCTGCCAGGCGGGCGCCGACCTCATACACGTGGATGTGATGGACGGGCATTTCGTTCCGAACATAAGCATAGGAATACCCATAGTGGAGGCGATTGCCCGGATGGAGTCGCCGCCCCAGATGGACATACACCTGATGATCGATAGTCCCGAGAAATTCACGGAGAAATTCATAGACGCCGGGGCTCCTCACGTGAAGATCGTCACTGTCCAGATGGAGGCCTGCAACCTCCTCTACAGCGCTCTCTCATCCATCAGGTGGAGAGGGGTTATGACGGGGGTGGCTCTTAACCCCGCGACTCCCATCGGCGTGATAGAGGAGAAGCTGATGGAGCTTATAGACGTGATAGTGATAATGACCGTGGAGCCGGGGTTCGGGGGGCAGAAGTTTATCCCTGAGATGCTGTCTAAAATAAGGAATCTTAGGTCTCTTCTTGACGGAATGGATGGAAAGAAACCGCTTATCGAAGCTGACGGCGGGATAAATCTCGAGAATATAGGGGAAGTGGTCGAGGCCGGAGCGGACATAGTGGTGACGGGCTCGGGCATATACAAGACAGAGAACTACGCCGATACGATGTCGGCCATGCGCGAGATTATGGGGTAGTGGGAGACGTTGGGGCTGCGTGTTTTTCCGGGGGAAGATGAAGTCCGGACAGAGAAACTATATAGCCGATATAGAACGGTATTTTCTCGGGCTTGCGGGAAAAGGCCTTATGCTCTCGGCCAGGGATTATGGCTTTATAAGGGAGCTTGGCGAAAGATCCGTCTCAAAGGAAATGGTGATTAAGGCCATAGCCTACGGTTTTGAGAAAAAAAGACAGAGAGGGGCACAGGATCCAAGAGGGCTTTTCAATATAAAACAGGAGATTGAAGAGTATCTTAAGATCCAGTCGGCAGAACCGGAATCAAGGCGGGAGGAACCGCGAAGCGCCGCTTTTGCCAGAAGCAGTATAATAGAAAATGTTCTAAGGAAGCTCGATAAGATCATAATCGAGGAAAAAAGAGAGGATATAAGAGGGAGATACGAGGAACTCAGGGGAAAAGTCCGCGGGACGGACAGTCTGGATTCCACCAACGTATACAAAGAGTTCGACTCTTTGTGGCGGGGCTTTGTTGAAGATGTTTTCCGAGATCTTTCCGCCGAGAGACAGAGGCAGATAACGGCTGCCGCACAAAACAGGCTTCCCGACGAGGCGAAGCTCTACGACGAGGATGCGAAGGGGAGAACCCTCAATGCCTTTAGGGATGAAATTATATGCGAAACCCTCGGTATAGATAATGTCTTCACTATGAAGTGATATGGCCACCAGAAAACAGATAGCTACCGGTTGCCGGGGATGCTCCGGCAGGGGATACATGATCTCCTCTGAGAACGGTCAGTACGCCCGCGCGCAGATTTGTGACTGCGTTTCCGAATGCAGTAGTTGCGGGGGGTCGGGAACGGTGTTTTTGGAGAACGAAAGGGGCTACAGGTATCTTGAGCGCTGCGGGATCTGCGGGATGGTGAGGCTTAAGATCAGAAGATACAACAACGCGAAAATTCCGTCAAAGTACGCAGGCGTCCTGCAGTCAGACGATATAGACCCTCGCGACCCGAGCCAGTATGAAGCAATGACCTACGTGAAGTCGTTTGTCGATAAATACCCGGAGAAAAAAGGTTTTCTGCTCATGGGGGGACCCGGTCTTGCCAAGACGCGCCTTGCCGTAGGGGTTATAGCGGAGCTTACGCTTCAGAAAGCCGTTGAATGCGTGTTTACCGATTTCTTCTTTCTGCTTGGAGACCTGCGGAAGGCCTATTCAGAGGGAATCCCCGAAAACGAGATAATAGGACCGCTCATAGACGCTGAGATCCTGGTTATAGACGAGATGGGAAAAGGCAAAAGTTCCGAATGGGAGCAGAACATCCTCGACCAGCTTATCTCCAAGCGCTACAACTCCTCAAAGAAAACCCTTGTTACAACCAATTACGTGGCCAGGGAGTCGCTGCCCAAAAAATCCAGGAACAAGCCGGAAATACTCGAGGACAGGGTGGGGGAGAGAATAGCTTCCAGGCTTTATGAGATGTGCACCCCGCTTTTCATCGAGGGAAGCGACTACAGGAAAAGCGGGGTCTCCACTTAAGATGGATACTGTCGGATTCGGCTGGTCCTTCTAAAAATTCCAGTATTTCGAATAAACCTTTGCGGTCTCTGCGACCGTATGTTCACAGGTCGTCCGCTTGGGGTCAAAACCCGTGTCGGACACCCTTAGATCAAGTATTTCCTCGATAACTGACCGCATGATCAGTCCCATCTCCGCCGTGTTATAGCCGCCTTCGAGCAAAAAGGCGATATTTCCGCGGCAGTGTTTCTCGGCAAGTTGCATGACGAACCTTGTAAGTCTGGCGAATCCCCCGGCGGTAACCAGCATTCCCCCCAGCGGGTCTACCTGGTAAGCGTCAAAGCCCGCGGAGATGAGAATGAATTCCGGCGCGTACTGCTCCGCCACGGGTCCGAGTATCTCGGTGAATATTCTCAAGTAGTCTTCATCGCCAAGCATCGAAGGGCAGGGGACGTTAAGCGTGTACCCGAGTCCGCCTTTATATCCGAGCTCCTTAAGGCTTCCGGTGCCGGGGTAAAACGGGAACTGGTGCACCGAGAAATAGAGCACTTCGTCCGATTCGTAGAAGATGTGCTGGGTGCCGTTTCCGTGGTGCACGTCCCAGTCTATTATCAGAACCCTCTCAAGACCGCAGTTGGCCAGCAGGTGAGCCGCCGCGACCGCAACGTGATTAAACAGGCAGAACCCCATCGCCCTGTCGTGTTCTGCGTGATGTCCGGGAGGTCGGGCAAGCACGAAGGCCGTGTCGATTTTCTCCGAGAGAATATCGTTTACCGAGCATATGAGTCCCCCGCTGCCGGCAAGCGCCGCGTCAAAGGAGACCTCGCACGTCGACGTGTCGGCATCCAGTTGCGAGAATTCCTTTCCCGAAGTGCCTTTGACCATGTCGAAATAGGGCTTGCTGTGAGCGAGAGTGATTTCCTCCTCAGTCGCGGGTCTCGTATCGGTGGGAACCGTTTTCTCCATAAGGCCCGAACTCTCAAGCGCCCCCAGGATGCCCAGAAGCCTTTCCGGACACTCCGGGTGTCCGGGAGGGTTCTGGTGAGCCAGGAAAAGGTCGTTACTTACTATTGAAAGCTTTTTCATTTTCAATTGTCCCTTTAAGATAACCTATGAGGTAGAAGGAGCCACAAACGCAGGCCGCCTCTCCGTAACCGAGAAGCTTTTCATATGCTTCCCAGGGGTCTTTTACCGTTTCGACCGAGTCGAACCGTCCCCGGGTAAGCGCCAGGATCTTTTCCGTTCCCAGGTACCTTTTTTCCCCGGCAAGTTCCGTTATGATCAGTTTTCCCGAAACGCGGGAAAGTGTCTCGGTAAAACCCCCGATGTCTTTGTTCTCAAGCATCGTTATCAGGAAATTGAATTTTGTTCCCGGGTGATAAACCTCAAGTGACTTGACAAGATTCTTCCCCGCGGCGACGTTGTGAGCGCCATCGATTATAACGGGAACTTCCCTGTCTAAATATTCCATTCGCCCCCTTAAGCTGACTTCCGCGAGGGCTTTCCTTGCTTTTTCCGGATCCGTTTTGTAGCGGGTGTGCGTTGTCAGCAGTTCGGTTGTTGCCACTGATATTGCCGCGTTCTCAACTTGGTACGTGCCCAAAAGAGCGGTTTTAAGCTTTGGGAGGCTCCATTCCGGTCCCGTGTAGTCAAAGCTTAGGTCCTCTTTTCTGCTGTAATTGAACTCTGCTCCGATTCTGTGACATCTCACCGAGTTTTCCCGGGATCTCTGCTCGACTATGGAAAGGGCCTCGCCCGTGCATCCGGTTACCACGAGCCCGTTTTTCTTAATTATTCCGGCTTTCTCCGTGGCAATTTCCCTCAATGTGTTTCCCAGGTATTCGGTATGGTCAAAAGACACGTTCGTTATAACGCCTGCCACGTGATCGCATACGTTTATCGAGTCCCATCTCCCGCCCATTCCCACTTCAAGCACGCCTATATCTATTGATTTGCGGTTGAAATAGAGAAACGCTGCCACGGTGAGCAGTTCGAAGTAGCTGAGCTGCACTTTAAGTTTCGCACAAGCCGTAAAGACTGCACCGAGGGCCTTTTCAAGCTCCTCCTTGGAGACTTCCTCTCCGTCCACCTTTATCCTTTCGGTGACGTCGATCAGGTGGGGGGAGGTAAACAGGCCGACCCGGTAACCGTTTGCTTCTAATATTGACGCTATACAGGTCGCCACGGAACCCTTGCCGTTAGTTCCGGCAACGGCGACGTAATCCTTTTTCCTGTGGGGGGATCCCAGTTCTTCCAGAACCGAGGTGATTCTTTCGAGTCCCGGTTTTACGCTGTCCACCCCTTTGAGGTGGAGTTTCTTCAGATTCTCAAACATTTTGGATTCCCTGACAGGCAAGCCGGAAGTTTGAATTGAAGGAGTCAGTCTTCAAGTATAACTACGGCAACGGAGTATTCCCCGTCGTGTGATATGGTGGTATGAATTTTCGTTAGGCCCCTCTGCTCGGCGATTTCTTTTGTGCTTCCCCGAAGGTCTATGAAGGGTTTTCCAAGTTCGTTCCGTTTGACCGCTATGTTATGGAACTTTATGCCCCGTCTGAACCCGGTTCCAAGTGCTTTGACAAAAGCTTCTTTAACCGCGTAGTTGGCGGCATAGCTTATATTTCTGTTTTTACCGTTGCCGCCCTGCGCGAGTTCGTCATCGGTGAAGACTTTCCGAAGAAACTTCTCTCCCCATTTGTCAATAAGATTCTCTATGCGACTGTTGCGAACCATGTCAATTCCTATGCCTGAAACCATATCTTCGTACCTGTGCTTTGTTACAGGAAGAATCCTATAACAGTTGAATCATGTCTCTTACGGCTTTTTCCATTCCCGAGAGAACCGCCCGTGAAACTATGCTGTGACCGATGTTAAGTTCCTCAACCCCGCCGATTCCCGAAACCACCGTCACGTTAACGTAGTTGAGCCCGTGACCGGCCGATACCCTGAGCCGGTGGGAGAGGGCATCCTCCGTCGATTTCCTGATCTTATCAAGCTCCATCATCATTTCGGTTTCGCTGGGGGCGTTTGCGTAACTTCCGGTGTGAAGTTCAACCATATCGGCACCCGTCTGCGCGCAGGCCGCTATCTGGTCGGGGTCGGGATCTATGAATACGCTTACGAACAGTCCGGAGTCTTTTAGCTTTTCGATACCGGCGGCAATTCTCTGAGTATCCCCGAGCACGTCAAGCCCTCCTTCGGTCGTTATTTCCTGTCTTTTCTCCGGAACTAGGGTTACGACGTCAGGGGCTGTTTCTTTTGCAATTTTTATCATTTCATCCGTGACGGCCATTTCCATGTTAAGTTCTGTTTGCACTGTCTGTCTCAGCAGAGAAAGGTCCCTTTCCTGAATGTGCCGGCGATCTTCCCGCAGGTGAACCACTATTCCGCTTGCTCCGGCGAGTTCGGCCGCCACGGCGGCAGCCACGGGATCCGGTTCGCTTCCCATTCTCGCCTGCCTGAGAGTGGCTACGTGGTCAATGTTTACATTCAGTTTTGTCTTCATCTACGGGTTCCCTGTTCCTATGTTCTCACTTATTACGGAAGATACGCGGGAGGCGATTCTGTTTACCAGGGTTTCGTTCTCTCCCTCCACCATGACGCGCGCGAGCAGTTCGGTTCCGGAATACCTGAGATTTATTCTTCCTTTATCTCCGAGAATGTCTTCGGACTCCCTGACGACCTCAACAAGTCCGGGGATCTCTTCGAACGGTTTTTTCTCCTTGATCTCCAGGCTGTTAAGTATTTGCGGGAACATGTCTATTATCCCGGCGAGCTCAGAGAGCGGTTTCCCCTTTTTCTTCATTATGCTAAGAATCTGAAGTGAGGCGAGCAGACCGTCTCCCGTGGTTGAATGGTCAAGAAACAGCAGGTGACCCGATTTTTCCCCTCCGAGATTTGCCCCCAGCTTTCTCATGGCTTCCACCACGTATCTGTCCCCCACGCGGGTTCTTTCAAGCTTGAGTCCCTTCTTATTCAGGTAATTCTCAAGGGCCATGTTGCTCATCTGCGTGGCAACCACGGTGTCCGTTGACAGGGTCCCTGCTTCCATCATCTCGCAGGAGCAGATCGCGAGAACGTGGTCTCCGTCGACCTCGTTTCCGTTTTCATCGCAGAAAACGACCCTGTCGGCGTCTCCGTCAAGGGCTATCCCTATATCCGAGCCGCTTCGCGCGACTTCTTGAGAAAGTATCTCCGGTTTAAGGCTTCCGCAGTCAACGTTTATGTTTGTGCCGTCCGGTTCCGTGCCGATTGTTATTACCTGCGCCCCGAGTTCCTGAAAGATTATGGGCGCGACCTTGTACGCGGCTCCGTTGGCGCAGTCGACCACGACTCTCAACCCGTCAAGCGTGAGATCCTTGGGAAAAGTGTTTTTGAGAAACACTATGTAGCGTCCGACCGCGTCCTCGATTCTTTTCGCCTTTCCCGTGAGGGGAGGGGGGATTATCCGCTCTCCTCCAAGAACCATGCTTTCTATCTCTATCTCCGTTTCGTCCGGGAGCTTGAATCCCGTGGAGTCAAATATTTTTATTCCGTTATCGGTATAGGGATTGTGGGACGCGGAGATGACCACGCCGGCCGTGGCCCTCATGTTCGAGGTGAGAAAGGCTATCGCCGGAGTTGGCAGGGGGCCTACGAGCAGTACGTCGGCTCCCATGGAGGTTATGCCGGAAGCTATCGCCTGTTCAAATACGTAACCTGAAAGGCGGGTGTCCTTGCCGACCAGTATTTTTATGTGGCCGCCTGTTTTTTCGGACAGGTATTTTGTGAGCGCCTTTCCGAGAGCAAGCGATATCTCGGGTGTCATCGGATAGGTGTTGGTAACCCCCCTTATTCCATCGGTTCCAAAAATCTTTCTCTCGGGAAATTCGGATGAAGAATTCATGATTTACGTCTCGGGGGATTTTTCGACAGGAGGTGCCTTGACTTTAACCCTGACACTTTTCGGAGAGATGTTCGTAAGTTTCAGCAGGTTTGTTGAACTTGGATATTGCACTTTTACCCTGAGCCTTTTCTGCCTGCTTTCGCCCATCTCGGCGCCGTCTATGAAAACTTTGATTTCATTGCTTGTAAGATTATTTATGGTCTTGTACGGGCCGTTGAACACCAAAGTGGCCTTGAGTTCGGAAGTAATGCTGTATTCGAGCTCTCCGAAATTGCGGGGAACTATGTCAACGTCCCGAAATTCTTTGGTCAGTATTATCTCTTTTATGTGAACCGTTACGTTAACATGATCGCCCTCCAGAATTTCCATGTATTGCGAGGGCAGCTGGAGCTGCGCCGGTGCCGTGAACTCGGCTTCTTCGCCTCCAAGCTTTATTTTCGCCGTTTCTATGGTCTCCAGTGTTGCAAGCTGTGAAGCGGGTCCTTTTACCTTCACGAATTCCGGGACGACCTTTATGTCTTTTGATATCTCGTAACCGGAATCCGGTTCTCCCAGCACGGGTTTCACCTTGAATTTCTTCGTTACGAGTTTCTCTATGTTGAGGGAAAGTTTAGTAGGTCTTGCGGCGACTATATCGATTCCTCTTGGAACTACCTGCGATGCCGATCGCTTCAAGTCTATTTTAAGGACTCCCTGTTCTGTTTTCTGCAGGTCAACGGGAATTGACTTGTTCGAGTAGGCGAAGGAAGACAGCAGGTTTCTCGGGCCTCTGAGAGAGAGGTCGACGCTGTCGGGTTGCTTGTTTGCGATAATAAGGTCCTCAGGCAGACCGCTTAGGTGCAGCGGAACCCTGATATCCCTTTCCACGTCGAGCTCGAAGTTGGTAAATGCCCACAGGATCACCGCCAGCGCAAGCGCTATCGTTTTTTTGGTAAGACCTTGAAAAAAAGGTTTTTTCTCCATCAGGCTTTTCCCGGTTGGCTTGCTTTTACAGTGCCCGGGCTCTCGGTGCTCAGTTCAGAAACCAGACTCGGCCTGAGGAGTTTTTCGTTAGCGATTCTTTTAAGCTCTCCTCCTGCCGCAAGCGAAATCTTTCCCGTCTCCTCAGACACTACCACTATGACGGCGTCAGTCTCGCTGGACAATGCTATGGCGGCCCTGTGCCTTGTTCCAAGTTCCGTTCCAAGCTCAAGATCCGTGCTGATAGGGAAAAAGGACCCGGCCGAAACAATGACTTCGTCTTTGATTATCAGTCCCCCGTCGTGAAGGGGGGAGGCCGGATTGAAGATACTTATGATCATCTCGCTTGATAAGCTGGCGTTAATAGGTCTTCCCGGAAACATCCTGAGGCTTTCCTGTCTCTCGATGGCTATGAGGGCTCCCATCTTGTTTAAAGAGAGAAAAGAGCAGGCATCCGCGACTTCTTCTATCACCGTTTCGTTCGTGCTGTGCTTTGCGAAACTGAAAAGGAGAGGTTTTTTCCCTATGTTCGCAAGTCCCCTTCTTATGTCGTCCTGGAAAAGGATGATTGCTATCAGTATCACGAAGCCAAGGAAGTGGGTGAGCACCCAGTTAAGCGTGAAAAAGCCCCATTTTCTCGAGGCGAAATAGAGAACTACCATTGCCACGAGTCCGAGCAGTATCTGCGAGCTTCTGGTTCCCTCTATGGCCTTCAGTATGTAGAAGAATATTATGGCGACGATCAGGATGTCCAGGCTGTCTGAGAAGAATCGAAAGTTCTGTATTGTAGAGTCTGTCATCTGCTAGTTGGCCCCGTATATGCTTTTTACCGTCCTGATTGCCTGAGCTGTTTCAAGTACATCATGAACTCTTACGACAGAAATGCCTTTGAGCATTGATATTATTACTGAACAAACGGATCCTATCAATCTTTTCTCGGCAAGAGGGCTCCCCAGGATTTCCCCTATAAAGGATTTTCGCGAGGTTCCGATGCAGACCGGGAACCCGAGCTCGCAGAACTCCTCAAGTCTTCTTATGATCTCGAGGTTCTGCTCGGTGGTTTTTCCAAACCCGATTCCGGGGTCGATTATTATGTTCTCCCGGGGCACTCCCGCGGCCATGGCCGTTTGAGCTGAATTCAGAAGAGAGTCCGTTATATCGGGAATAAGCGAACTGTAGGAGGTCTTTTTCTGCATGTCCGCAGGTCGGGAGCTTGTGTGGTTTAGTATGATGGCGGCCCCGCTCTCCGATACTTTCTGCGCGACCTGGGGTTCAAAGCTAAGTCCGCTTATATCGTTTACCATCAAGGCTCCCCGCCTGAGAGCCTCCTCGGCGACAACCGCCTTTGTGGTGTCTACCGATATTACTGTGTCAAATTCCTGCGAAGCCGCTTCTATTACGGGCATCACTCTCTCGAGTTCCTCTTCTGTGCTCACCCCCAGGGAACCCGGCCTTGTGGATTCTCCCCCTATATCGATGATATCGGCCCCGTCTTTAACAAGGGAAGCGATTCTCAGGAGGGCGCTCTGGGTATCGTCGTACTTTCCGCCGTCATAGAAAGAGTCCGGCGTCACGTTCACGATTCCCATGACGAGGGGTTTTCTGCTCAGGTCCAGTTTTTTTGAACCGAGTTTTATAAAGTGGGGTTCCGGCTCGTTCTGATGATTTTCTTTTTGGACTGAGTGCTTTAGCAAACGGTTCTCACTCCCGGTTATGCGAAGACGGCCGAAAGGCAAGGGCGCTGCGGGAAAAAGCCACGGGGATCAGACCCTGCCGGTTATATCAAACGGCTTTTTCACTTCCGGTCTGAACTCTTCTCGCATCTTTGACACCAGTTCGTCAAGTTCCGCTGAGTCTATCACTTCTTTTTCAAGAAGCAGGGAAGAGAGTTCATGCAGAATGTTCAGGTTGTCTTTGAGGAGCTGCAGCACCTCGTCGTAGCTTTCGTTTACGATCTTTTTTGTTTCCTGGTCTATCTGCACCGCGGTATCTTCGCTGTAATCGCTTTTTCTCGAGATTTCCCTGCCCAGAAAAGGCTGCTGTTCCCCCTTGCCGAAAGTTACCGGCCCCACGACTTCGCTCATTCCCCATTCGCATACCATTTTTCTGGCTATGTCGGTAACTCTCTCAAGATCGTTGGCCGCGCCGCTGGTTCTCTCGGAGAACACCAGTTCTTCCGCGGCCCTGCCTCCCAGGAGCACCTTTATGGTGGAAACAAGATAGCTTTTCGACAGGGTGTACTTGTCTTCAAGAGGCAGCTGCTGGGTTACTCCAAGAGCCATTCCTCTCGGTATGATCGTTACTTTGTGTATGGGGTCGGCCTCGGGAGTGAGTTTCGCCACGAGCGCGTGCCCGGCTTCGTGATAAGCGGTGATTTTCTTTTCCTTCTCGCTTATCAGCATGCTTTTTCTCTCAACCCCCATGGTCACCTTGTCTTTTGCGTATTCAAAGTCCTCTATGGAGACCTGCTCCTTGTCATTGCGGGCCGCGTGAAGAACCGATTCGTTAACCAGGTTCTCAAGGTCGGCTCCGGAAAAACCCGGAGTGGATCTCGCGATAACCGAAAGGTCTACGTCATCGGCTATCGGAGTGTCTTTTGAATGAACGACCAGGATGGCTTCTCTTCCCCTGACATCGGGCCTCGGGACGACAACCTGGCGGTCGAATCTTCCCGGCCTCAGAAGGGCAGGGTCAAGGACGTCCGGGCGGTTCGTGGCGGCCATGACTATAATTCCTTCGTTTCCTTCAAAGCCGTCCATCTCGACCAGAAGCTGATTAAGGGTCTGCTCCCTCTCGTCGTGGCCTCCTCCGAGCCCGGCTCCCCTGTGTCTTCCCACCGCATCAAGCTCGTCAACGAATATTATGCAGGGGGCGTTTTTCTTGGCCTGTATGAACAGGTCCCTTACCCTTGAAGCTCCGACTCCGACGAACATCTCCACGAAGTCGCTTCCGCTTATTATGAAAAACGGCACTTCCGCTTCTCCCGCTATGGCTTTTGCCAGGAGGGTTTTCCCCGTGCCCGGGGGACCGACCAGCAGAACCCCCCTGGGTATTCTTCCCCCAAGACGGGTGAATTTTTCGGGACTTTTAAGGAATTCGACTATTTCGCTTACTTCCTCTTTTGCCTCCTCAACCCCCGCCACGTCCTTGAAGGTGATCTTGTTCTGGTCTTCGCCCAGCATTCTCGCGCGGTTCTTCCCGAAACTCATCGCCTTCGTGCCCCCGGCCTGTACCTGTCTCATGAAAAAGACCATGAGCGCGACCAGTATGAAAAGAGGTCCCCAGTTTATGAGTATCTGGGTAAGCGAACTCTGCTTCCGGCGGGAAAAGCTGAACTCTATGCCGCTTTCTTCAAGCTTTGCGATAAGCATTTCTCCCGCGGGACCCGTGGTCGTGAATCCGCGGTCCGCGGGGTCGGCGTTTTTGAGCTCTCCCCTTATTATGTTTTCCCCGAACTCTATCTTCGCTATCCTGTCGTTATCGAGATGTTCAAGGAACTTGCTGTAGGATATCTCCGAGTAGACGTTCGCCGAGGTGTTCATGAACTGGTATACAGCGAACACTCCGACGAATATCGCTACCCAAAGCACAAGGTTTTTGAAAATATTTGCTGACATGCTTTACTATTCCTCTATCTCTGCGCGACCTTCGCGCGGATAAAAATATCCAAAAGATAAAATAACACAGTTAAAATTCCATTTCAAACCGATTTTCTAATCGTAAAGGTCGGTCCCCAGATACATTTCTCCGCTGTCGCAGAAAGTTACTAGCACCTGAGCGCCGTCCTCAAGCTCTTCTAGAATTCCAAGAGCGGCGCAGAGAGAGGCTCCCGAGGATATTCCGACCAGTATTCCTTCCTCGGAGGCAAGGGTTTTAGCGCATTGGCGGGCATCTTCTGTAGATACCGTATAAATCCTGTCGATTACGCCGGGATCAAGCTTCTCGGGTACAAACCCGGGCGAAATGCCGCAGATCCCGTGAGGACCTTCCTTTCCCTCGGAGAGGGTGGGGCATTCGGCGGGTTCGACCACCACTACCTTGAGCTGGGGGTAGATCTTCTTGAGTTCGGAACCCACTCCCATTACAGTTCCTCCGCTTCCGACTCCGCACACAAACGCATCGAGACGGCCCGGTATCTGGTTTTTTACCTCCCTTGCAGTTTCCTCTTGGTGAGTCACTATATCCGCGGTGTTTTTGAACTGGTCAAGAAAGCAGAAATCCGGGTTCTCCCGCTCCATCTCCCGGGCTTTTTCTACTGACCCGCGAAGTCCGCGGTCCACGGCGGTGAGAATCACCTTTCCCCTGAACGCTTTTATAAGCTGTATCTTCTCTTCGGCCGTACCCTCGGGCATGACAACGGCGAGATCGTATCCGTTTGTCCTGCAGCAAAGGGCGAGTCCTATCGCGGTGTTGCCGCTTGACGCTTCGATTATGGTCGTTTTTCCGGGCTCTACGAGGTTTTCGCGCTCCGCCTGCTTAAGCATGGCGATGCACGCCCTGTCCTTTATGCTGCCCGCGGGGTTTAAGTTCTCAAGCTTTGCCCATATTGTGGAGCGGCTGTCTTTGGCAACGTTTCTGAGTTCTATTACCGGAGTGTTGCCTATGCAGTCAATCAGGTTTGTCATCTGCGTGTTTTTCGCGCGGCCCTCGCCGCGCCCGGTCAATCCACGAGAAAAGGGATTATGTCTTTTAGCACGCGGCTGTCTTTGCTTTTGATCTCGGCCAGTATTTCTCTTATCTGCTCCCACGTCACGTCTTCTTTTCTGGTCTCGTTTTTGAGCTTGAGAAGAAGTACTTTTATTTCCTGGTCCGTAACGTCTTTTATGTATGAACTGAGGTCGGCCATAGTTTCATTTCCCGAAAAGTGCGTAATTGATTAATTGTTGATTAAGATAACCCAAAAAGGTTTTTTAAGGTAACCTTTTTTTGAGTTGATTTCCATCGGAATTATATACTCTTTCAACACAACAGATGAATTTGAATAGAGGGATCAATCTGGCGGGCAAAGACCCGAGCAAGTTTCTCCGTTCCCGTTTCTTGATGCCTGCGGTGTTTCTGTCTGCTTGCGTGATCGGGATTCTGGCGTTCTATGTCTATTTCTCAAAGGATCTGCCCGACCTGCGCGATCTCACCAGGTATCAGCCTCCTATTCTAAACGAATTCTATTCCTCTGAAGGGGAGCTGATAGCGCAGTCAGGGCTTGAGAGAAGGGCGCTTGTCGATCTTGAGAGTCTACCGTCTTACCTTGTAAACGCCTTTATAGCCGTTGAGGACAGAAGGTTTTACCAGCACAGCGGGGTGGACGCTAAAAGCGTTGTGAGAGCCCTTTTTCAGAATCTGGTTAAGGGAAGAATCGTTTCCGGGGGAAGCACTATTACGCAGCAGATAACGAAAAACCTTATTCTGGGCCCTCAGAAGGCCTACACAAGGAAGATAAAAGAGGCGATTCTCTCTTACAGGATAGAGAGAAATCTCTCCAAAGACGAAATACTGTATCTCTACCTGAACCACATATATCTTGCAGACGGCGTATACGGAGTCGAGATGGCGAGCCGGAACTACTTCGGAAAATCGGCAAGGGACATAACCATAGCCGAGGCGTGTCTTCTGGCCGGAATCCCGCGAAGACCGGAGCAGTATTCGCCGAGAACCAATCTCTCTAATGCGCTTAAAAGACAGAAAACCGTAATAAACATAATGCGGGAGCAGGAATTCATAACCCCCCGCCAGCAGCGCGAGGCTCTGGCGTATAAGATAAGAATCGTTCCTAAACACGAACCCAGAGGGGAATACATAGCTCCTTATTTTATTGAATACGTAAGGGAGCACCTTGAGAGAAGAGTCGGGCGCAAGGCTTACGAGAAGGGCGGCTACAAGGTTTACACCACGCTTGACATGGATCTCAATCTTGTTGCCTACAGGGCTCTTCGAAGGGGGATACGAAACCTTGAAAAAAGACAGGGCAGAACCAGGTTCACCATCGCCAGGCTCAGGACGGCTGAAAAGATCGAGGAATTTAAAAAGCAGCAGGAAAATCTTGTTATCCAGAACGGCAGAACTTACAGGGCCGTTGTCACGGTCATAGGAGACATAGACGAGACGACTTCTTTCGCGACTGTTGAAGTCGGCGGCAAAAAACGAAAATTCAGTTACATAGTTGATCCCGAGCGCTATTTTCCGCCCCCGGAGGGCAGGTACCTTCTTCCCGAGAAGCTGCATATAGGGGATGTCGTGAAGGTAAGGGTGTTTATGAGCGGTGAGAAAGTGGCGGACATAGTTCCCCTGTTTCGCCCGCAGACCCAGGGAGCACTGCTCTCCATGGACACAAGGGGCAACGTCATTTCGATGGTAGGTGGATATGACTTCGGACTCTCGAAATTCAACCGGGCGACACAGGCGAAAAGGCAGCCGGGTTCCGCTTTCAAGCCTTTTCTCTACTCGGCGGCTATAGACAAGGGATATACGCAGACAAGCAAGCTTCTTGACGTGCCGATTATCGTGGATGACTGGATTCCCGAGAATTATGACGAGGAGTACATGGGATCGATTTTCTTCAGGGAATCTCTTGTTAACTCAAGGAACCTTTCCTCGATAAGGCTGATCATGGACATAGATCCGGAATATGTTGCGGGTTATTCCAGGCACTTCGGGTTTAAATCCAGGATTGGTCCTTATCCATCGCTTGCTCTGGGAAGTTCCGAGGTAACGTTGCTGGAAATAACCACGGCGTATTCCGTTTTCGCAAATTTGGGAATATACAGAAAACCGAATTTCATACTCAGGATTTATGACAGAAACGGGAGTCTCATCGAGGATAACACGGGGGAGGTATACCTGCGGTATGAGAAGAAACTGAAACAAAAAAAAGAGAAAAGGGGTGGCGATGAGTCGGGGGAATGGAGTTACCAGGAACGAGTCTCGCCTGAATCCCAGGAGGGCCGGTTGCAGTTTTTAGGGCTGGTAGCCGAAGAGCAGAGGGACTTCCTCACCTCTGAAGAATTCCGGTTTCTCATCAAGAAGGTTCCCATTCATTACTTCGGTGAAACAGGAGGTTTTGACAGGGTTATAAGTCCCGAGACAGCTTATATAATGACGGACATAATGAAGGCAGTTATCACCGAGGGGACAGGATTGTTTTCCAATTCACTTAACTCCAAGGCGAGAATCGCGGGCAAGACCGGGACCACGAATGATTACACAGACGCGTGGTTCATAGGATACAGTCCCATGGTTGTAGCCGGGGTGTGGGTCGGTAAGGACGACAACACTCCGCTTGGAGACAAGGAAGCCGGTTCTTTGGCCGCCGTTCCTGTATGGAAAGAGTTTATGAGCAAGGCGCTTGACAAATACAATGACCGCACGGAATTCGAGATCCCATCCGGCGTAAGGATTATGAACACTCCCCTGGGGAATATCCCTTACAAGGTCAAACCAACCATGTCCAAGGGCGAGGTGATCAGGGGATTAAGAATGATGGTAGGATCTCAAGAAAAAGAAACAGAGGAACTGGAGGATTACGATTACAAGATAGATTCTCTTTTCAGGGGGGATGAGGAAGATGATGATGAATGATGAGCGGAAGGGCAGGTAAAATTAGGGGTAAGAAGTGGTCCCCAAAAATTAGACAGCGTCTTAAGTGTATTTCTCTGATATTTTAATAAATATACAGGAGGGTACACAATGAGGAGTAAAAGGCGTAATCATTCACCGGAATTCAAGGCGAAGGTAGCGTTGTCTGCGGTA
>CAYSDX010000083.1:0-16415 GCA_964429945.1 uncultured Spirochaetia bacterium
GGTTCTTCAGCAAAGAGCGTTTGAACTGCTTGATGTTGAACCGGGAAGATTTGTTCCCAGTACAACTACAGGTTGATTCTGGACAATACCCGCGTCTTTATTGATCAAAGTGCGTTTTTAGTAAATGAAGTTCGGTTTAAATTCTCTGAGGAAAGAAGCCCATATACAGGAAGTTTCGTTTATACAGGCCTTCTCCATGGGTAAAAAACAACTCCGAGGGGCCTTTCCCGAAGGAAGAACACGGCGGGGATGGAGATGTGAATTCTGAAGACTTCACCTGGTCCATAGAGCCTATCCGGAAAAATCCTCACCCCGTTCCTCAAGAACCCTCTCGAGCCAGTCAGGATCCATCTCCGGCACGGAAGAAAGCAGCAGGTCCGTGTAGCGGTGGTGAGGCGGCGTGAACATCTGCAGTTTGGGTCCCTGCTCGACCACCCTTCCCTCTTTCATCACGACCACCTCATCGGCAATGGAGCGCACTATCGCCAGATCGTGCGTTATGAACAGATAAGCCAAGTT
Source organism: uncultured Spirochaetia bacterium (assembly GCA_964429945.1). Classification (GTDB taxonomy): domain Bacteria; phylum Desulfobacterota_D; class UBA1144; order Nemesobacterales; family Nemesobacteraceae; genus Nemesobacter. Next base: position 520 of record CAYSDX010000083.1, read on the forward strand.
CATGTCCCTCTGAATCCTATCAAGCAGCTTTAGGATCTCTCCCGCGACGAGCTGGTCAAGGGCACTGGTGATCTCGTCGCAAATAATGAAGGCTGGCTCGGCGGCAAGTGCCCTCGCAATTCCGACCCGCTGCTTCTGACCGCCCGAAAGCTCGGACGGAAAGCGGTTGTAGAAACGAGACGGGTCAAGTTCAAGCAGGTCAAGCAGTTCGTCGACGCGGCTTTTGAGGGCTGTGCCCCTGAGGCCGCCGTAGAACCGGGCGGGACGGCCTATTGTCTCGCCGACCCTGATTCGGGGATTAAGCGCGGTATCGGCCATTTGGTAAATCATCTGAACCTGTCTCAGCTGATCCACGCTTCGGTTTTTATAGCTATCCGCAAGCTCCTCTCCGTTTAGCAGAATGCGTCCCTCGGTCGGCGGCAGCAGCCCCGCGATGCAGCGGGCCGCCGTGGATTTGCCGGAACCCGACTCGCCCACCAGTGCTACGGTCATGCCGGCATGGACGTTAAACGAAAGGTCTTCCAGAACCTTGACTCTGCCGTATCCGGCGCTTACGCCCCCGACCGAAATGACCGGCACGGCATTTGGGTTCGCAGGCCGTTTTTTCTCGACGTGCTTAAGGTTGCGGACCGACCAGAGAGACTTGGTGTAATCGTCGCTCGGGGATTCCAGCATGGTCCTGGTATCTGCCTGTTCGACTTCCTTTCCTTTGAGCAGAACCTTGATCACGTCCGCCATCTGGGCCACGACGGCCAGATCGTGGGAGATGTAGATCACGGCCGTATCGAATTTCCTGACTATATAGCGTATCGCCGCCAGCACCTCGATCTGCGTGGTGACGTCAAGAGCCGTAGTGGGTTCGTCGAATATGATGAGGTCGGGGCGGCAAGCCATGGCCATGGCCGTCATCGCCCGCTGAAGCTGGCCTCCCGACACCTGGTGGGGATAACGAAAACCTATCCCTTCGGGATCCGGCAGGTGAAGGCGCCGGTACATCTCCATCGCGTCCCTGCGGCTCTGGGCGAGGTCTTCGATTCCGTGGTGAACAGGGGCTTCGGTGTACTGGTCGATGAGCTTGTGCGCGGGATTGAAGGCGGCGGCGGCAGACTGCGCCACGTAAGCTATGCGCGAGCCGCGAAGAATGCGAAGGTCCGATTCCGGGGTGGTGGTAAGCTCCATGCCGTCAAATTCCACGGAGCCCCCGGAAACTCGGCACCCGTCGCGGGTAAATCCCATGGCCGCAAGGCCGATCGTAGACTTGCCCGCGCCGGACTCGCCTATGAGCCCAAGAACCTCTCCGCGGTCAAGGTCCAGGTCGACGCCGTGCACGATCTCGTTCCACTTCTCCCCCGCGAAACCCTCTATACGAAGGTCCCTTATCCTCAGAAGCGGATGTTTCTTATCTTCTGAATTCATTCTCACTTACCCTCCTTTAGGCCAGACGAGCGGAAAAGCACCCAGTCCACCACGAAGTTCACCGCCACGGTAAGCAGGGCGATGGCCGCGGCGGGAATGAGCGGCGTTACTTCGCCGAACGATATCAGGGTCGCGTTTTCCCGCACCATGGAGCCCCAGTCGGCGGCCGGAGGCTGAATGCCGAGCCCTAGGAAGGAAAGGCCCGCCAGCAGCAAAAAGACGAAACAGAACTCTAAGCCGAATTCCGCGATGAGCGGCGATGCGCAATTGGGCAGAACCTCTTTTCTGACAAGGTGCCACATGCCTTCCCCGCGCAGCCTTGCAACCTCGAAATAGTCCATCACCACCACGTTTCCCGCAACCGCGCGGGTAAGCCGAAACACCCTGGGAGAATAGATGACCGCGATAATAATCACCAGGATCGTCAGGTTGGTGCCGAATATGCTCAGCAGCAGCAAGGCGAATATGAGCGACGGAACCGACATCACGACATCCGCAACCCGCCCCATCAACTGATCGAACCAGCCTCCTCTGACGGCCGAGACAAGGCCCAGCAGGACGCCCGCCAGAAAAGCGAGCAAGGTGGCGGCAAGGGCGAGTCCCACGGTGTTTCGCGCCCCGTAGACGATTCGGCTGAACATATCCCTTCCCAGCTGGTCCGTCCCAAGCAGCATCTTGTCATCCATAGGCGCAAACGCCTGGCCGACGATCTCGGCCTCCCCGTAGGGAGCGATCACAGGAGCGAAGATTCCGGCTATGGCGTAAGTACCTATGACGAACAGCCCGAAACTTGCCGTGAGCGGAGCCTCGCGCATAGCTTTCGCGCTTTTCGGGGGCAGCACGATAGCGAGAAACTCCCGGAAAGCGTACGCGGTGCCGGCGGAAAGGATCAGGACGACCGCGATCACGGTGACCGTCCGAAGCGCCGGTTCGCCTCCTATGATCCCCATGATGAAGGAAGCAAGCGTCAGGGAAAACAGCAGCAGGAACGCCCCGCGCTTCTTCATGTAGGCGGCGAGGCAAGAAGCTCCGATCAACATAGCGTAATAAACGATTATGAATGCATTCATATCACGGTCTCACTTCGGGTGGCGCAGGCGCGGATTGGTAAGAATGGTTCCCACGTCAGCCGCCAAGTTAAGCAGTATAAACGTGGCCGCAAATATGAGACAGCACGCCTGTACCACCGGAAAATCACGCTTGGTCACACTGTCCACCAGCAGCTGCCCTATCCCCGGGTAAACGAACACCACCTCAACCAGCACCACGCCGGTAATCAGATAGGCCAGATTCAACGCTACGACATTGATGATCGGCGCCCACGAATTGGGAAGCGCATGCCCCACCACCACCTTCCATTCAGGGATGCCCTTGAGACGCGCCATCTCGATATACGGGGAAGACAGCAGGTTGATTATGGCCGCCCGTGTCATGCGCATCATGTGGGCCACGACCACAAGCACCATGGTCAACGCCGGCAGGAACATGCGGTGGATTTTCTCCGTCCACACCATGTCCTCGTGCAGCGTGGCGATGGAGTGGAAGTAGCCTGTTTTCACGGCGAGGTAAAGAATCAGTACGTAGCCCAGGAAGAACTCGGGGGACGAAATGGAGATCAGGGTGCCCACATTTGCGACCCGGTCGAACACCGAATTCCTAAACAGCGCCGCCAGGATACCCAGAACGATCGCAAGCGGCACGGCTATTACAGCCGCGTAAAGGGCAAGAAGAAGCGTATTCACGAATCTCGACCCGATCGTTTCGGCCACGGGCGCCCCGGTTATGAGGGAGAGGCCGAAATCGCCTGTGAGGACTCCGGAGAGCCACTCGACGTAACGCGCCGAGGCAGGACGGTCGAGGCCCAACTGCAGGCGCATGGCGGCGACATTTTCCTCGGTAGCTCCCTGGCCGAGAACGGCCTGCGCGACGTCGCCCGGCAGAAATTCCACCGCGCCGAAGATGAGAACCGAAACGACAAGCAGGGTAGCAAGTCCAAGCCCCAGCCTTTTCAGAACTATAACGAGAATCTCGCCCATGGGAACAATACTCCTTTCGAAACGCGCGGGGAAGACGCTGTCAGTTCCTCCCTGCGGTTAAAAGTACAATAATACCGGACAGCAGGCAGCAACGGAACGGGCAGGGAACGTCAGCCGGCTTCGTATCTTGCAGCAATAAAAGTCAGGCGGAGTTTACGGAATTTCTCAGGGAACCCGAAGCAGGCAAAACGGAAGATCCGCTGACTTTTCACCGGCGGGGAAGAAGTCCGGTCCTGCCTGCCGCAGCGCTCAGCCGTCGAACCACCAGCGGCTCGCGCCTCTTGCGCCGTCAATCTGCCAGCTTCCGGCCAGGTTGGGCCCGTGCCGCACCTTCTTGTTGCGCGCGTAGACGAAGTTGGCAAACATGGGAATTATGGTGCCGCCATCGTCCCTCGCCAGCTGCTGCATCTCGCGGTACATCGCCGTGCGCTTTGCCTGGTCCAGTTCCGCCTTCGCCAGCAAAAGCAGTTCGTTAAAGCGCTTGTTCTTCCAGCGGCTTTCGTTCCAGGCAGCATCATCCTTGTAGGTCAGCGTGAACATGACGTCGGGAGTTGGACGCGCTCCCCAGTGCGCCACGCAGAACGGCTTCTTAAGCCACACGTTCGAATAATAGCCGTCGCTCGGTTCGCGCACCACGTTAATCTCGATTCCGGCGGCCTTGGCCTGCTGCGCGTACAGCACGCACATGTCAACGGCACCCGAGTAGACCGTATCGGCGACAGAGAGGTCGACTTTGAGCTTTTCCCTGCCGGACTTTTTGAGCAGAGCCCTGGCGCGCTCCGGATCATACTTGCGCTGCGGCAGGTCCGCCCAGTAGGGCATGTTCGGCGAAACGTGGGCGTCGTTTCCGGGAATCGCCATTCCGAAGGCGATTTTCCGGATGATTTCCTCGCGGTCGATAGCGAACTTCATCGCATTGCGCACGTTGACGTCGTTAAACGGCGCCGTGTCGCAGAACATGGGCATCGTGATGGCCGAACCGCTGGGAACGTTGTCTATCTCGATATTCTTGTTGCGGCGGAGAAGATCCAGGGTTTTAAGCTCAATCTGAGTGACAGCGTCTACCTCTCCGGTCACAAGCGCTATCTCCCGGGCGTTGGGGTCGTTCAGCACCGTGAGCTCGACCTTGTCGAAGTAGGCGCCTTCCAAATGCCAGCCTTCATGGCGCACGAGCTTCGTGTCCACCCCGGGGCGGTGGCTGACGATCTTGTAGGGACCCGCGCCGTCGCCCGACTGCCAGTCGACGGTGCCGTCGGCATTGGCCGGCAGCATGGCTAGGTGGTAGTCGGTCATAAGCCACGGCAGGTCCGCGTTGCCACCCGCCAGCTTGATGGTAATGGAGTGGGAATTGTTCTTGACGATTTCCTTTACGTCCCTGAGAAGGGCCGCGGCCGCCGAAGTGCTGTTTTTGCCGCGATGATGGTTAAGGGAAGCTATGGCATCGTCTGCGGTAAAAGGCCTGCCGCTGTGGAACGACGCGTCCTTGTTCAGCTTGAACGTCCACTCCGAGGCGTCATCCGTCGCCGACCATGAGACCGCCATGTCGGGTCCCAGACCGTTTTCCGGGGTAATTAGGGTCAGGAAACTGCGGTGGATATGCGCAAGCTGTATGGTCGCAAAGCTTACGTAGGTGCCGGGGTCATGGGTATCGGAGGTGTTGCCGTCATGCACGCCCAGCCTGAAGGTGCCGCCCCTTCTTGGCGAAGCCGCAATCACTTCCCTGCTCCAGAGCGTCGAAGCAGCTGACACCGCTACGCCCGCGGCAACAAGAAGACGGATGAAATCCCGGCGGTTCAAGCGACCTTTGCGCCCGTCGTCCTTCATCTGTTCGAGAATCTCTGTGTGAGTAACTTGTTTCATAAGCCCCCCGCAATGAAGAAGACCTTATTGCGCAGCCCGGGTTGCATTGTAGCAATATGCCCATATTGTCTAATATATATGAACTGAGTGTCAAGCTGTTTTTTTGCCGTTTGGCATTTGGAAATTCAGCAGGAGGCAGAAACCGCAAGCCCGCGTCTTCCCTAATTCAAGTTCAGACATGCCTCGAAAAAAAGGGGCCGGCTAAACGTGTTTGAGCGAGTCGATAAGCGCCCCAAGCGGCCTGTCCGATCCGGGGAATCTGTCCTTGAAAGTTCCCCCGTTCTCAAGCTTAAGCACTCCCCTGGGACACACTGCCGCGCACACCCCGCACCCGACGCACGACGCTCTTATTATATTCTCGCCCTTCTGGGCGTAAGCTCTGACGTCTATGCCCATCTCGCAGTAGGTGGAGCAGTTCCCGCACGACATGCACTGATCGCCGTTTGTGGTAATCCTGAATCTCGAGAGATACCTCTGGAAAATCCCGAGAACGGCCGCCATGGGGCAGCCGAACCGACACCACACCCTGCTTCCCATTATGGGGTAGAAACCAACGCCGATAACCCCGGAAAAAATAGCTCCGATATAAAACCCGTACCACTTCTTAAGAGACATCGACGCTTCTCCGAACACCGCTCCCGAGGTTGCGGAGTTAATCCAGAGAAGAACCGTAGTAACAACGATAAACACCAGTACGGAATGAACCAGCCAGCGCTCTATGCGCCACGCTTTTTTCGATTTGTCAGAAAGCTGTCTAAACGGATCCCCCATGGTTTCCGCAAGCCCTCCGCAGCCGCAGACCCAGGAACAATACCACCTCTTGCCGAAATAGTAGGTAAGAAGCGGAGTGGCAATGAAAGTCATCACGGCTCCCCAGAAAATAAGGAACATTCCAAGCCCCCCGGGATGATTCACGAAATAGCTTAAAGTGCCCGGGAACAGGTATTCGGGTTTAAGCGGCCAGAAGTAGCTAAGGTAGAACTCAGGCTGGTTAAACAGCATGAGTATGTTGGGGATAAGAAAAGCGAAGCCGAGCTGGAAGAACATAACCGAAGCCGTTCTTATCTTCTGGTAGCGGTTATGTCTGTATTTCATGAACATCCTTACGCCGAAGACGAAAACGGCCAGAGTGTAGAGAAAACCGTAGAAAAACCAGTTGTTGGCCGGAGAACCCGAAAGGGCCACCGAGAGCGGGTTTACGATCTTTATTCCTCCCGCCAGATATTCGGGAAACCAGTAAAGAGCTATGTAGAAACCGGTAAAGACAATTCCGACAAGCCAGCCCAGAACTCCCTTGTTGGTCAGCCCCCTGAAGTAGATGTTGTCATGCTTGATTCCCGGAACTGTGTCTTTGAAATCGAGGTAGAAGTAGGACGCCGTACCGAAGAATACGGGAAGCAGCACCAGAAGAAACCCGGCCCAGGTGCCGCCTGGAGGCATACCCATGGCCTGAAGCGCGAACATCAGTATTCCGAATCCCAGAACTGCGAGAGAAAGCTTTTCTCCGGTTCCAAGCGGCTTGGCCGGGGCTTTCTCCGGTTCTTCAAAACCCAGGGTTTCCTCGTCAAAATCGTAATTTATCGCATGTTGTTCCATCAGGCGGCCTGCTTCCTTATTTCCCTTATTATTTCCGCTTCGCATTTCTCGTAGAACTCGGGATCGAAATTGGCGTCCCCGAGATGATCGAGCACGTAGTCAAGGGACCTTCCCTCCGCTACCCAGCTCTCGCAAACCCTGTGGCTGTAGCGAAGGCCCATGACGTTTATGCCGCAGACGGTGCCGTCTCTCGTGACGATTCTTATCGAGCGGCTGTGATCGGGGTGCTCCCAGTAAAAATTGCTCTCCCCCTCAACGGAAACGTTTCTCACCATACCGTAAGTCTGGTACTCAAGATCGAAGAACTTGGCCGAGTTATACCATATCCCGGGGTCATACACGCTCTTGTGGCCGGCCATGACCTCTCCCGCCACCTTTCCCTGGCTCTTGCCCGTGTACCAGACCTGCTGGATAAGGTTCCTCCCCTCCCCTTCAGTTACTATCTCGGCGCAGTCCCCGGCGGCAAATACGTCAGGCGTATCTGTTCTGAAGCTCCAGTCGACCAGAATCCCCCTTCCTGTCTTTATGCCGCTTGCCTTGGCAAGGGCTATGTTGGGACTTACCCCGGCGGTGAGCCCGACGATCTGGCATTCTATAAATTCCTCTTTGCTGGTCATAACTCCCCGCACTCTTCCCGAATCGCCCCCTACTATTTCCTCAAGCTCCGTGGTGAGCTTGAGGTCGATTCCCTGCTCAAGGATCACACGGTTTATCATCCGCGACTCTTCAATCGGAAGAACGTTCGTCCAGTAGGACTCCTCTCTCACCAGAAAGGTGACGTGGATATTGCGCGAGTGGAGCATCTCGGCAAGTTCGATTCCGATCAGCCCTCCCCCGACTATAACGGCGCTTCTGGCACCCCTTACGTTCTCGTAAAGAAGCCTTAGATCCATAAGGCTGTATAAACCCTGAACTCCATCGAGGTCCTGGCCGGGCCACCCGAATTTGTTTGACTTCGACCCCGTGGCGATAAGCAGCTTATCGAACGAAACGGGATCTCTTTCGTGCATGATGAGCTTTTTTCCGGCGGTATCAATCTCGGTGACCCAGCCCCGTACCAGGTCAATGCGGTTTTTTCTCCAGAAACTGTCCTCGTAGGGCTTGGTGTCCTTGTAGCTCATGTGGCCCATGAATATGTACATGAGCGCCGGGCGGGAATAGTAAAATGAAGACTCCCCCGAGATCATGACGATTTCCCAGTCAGGCTGGTTCCTGCGTATACTCAGGGCGGCTGCGACTCCGGTCACCCCATTTCCTATAATAGCTACGCGCATGGCTGGTTTCCTTCCTTGCGGCGAACCGAGTCAAACTCCCCGCATACGGCAGATACTACTTTTCGAACCGCTCTCTCTCGTCCGGATGGTTCTCAAGAAAGGCCTGCAGATGCCTGTCCGAGTAAGAACCCTTCGGGTAGTACTGATCATAGAAATCCAGGTCTATGTGCATCGCCTGGAAAACAAGCCTCATGTACATGGGATCCACAAACGCGGGAAATCTTCCGTAAGTGTCGTAAATGTAGTTCGCGACGTCCCTTACGATCTGCATGGTGGTCTCCGTCGGTCTCGGGGCCTTCATAAGATGCCTGTCGGGTTCGGTGTAAGGAAAAGGCTTGTCTGATTCCCAGGCTTTCCACTTGTGGGCCAGGAAGTGATCGATCGCATCGTCCATGTTCTCGTAGTAAGGCGGACAGTAGGCTTCAAAAACACCGTCCTTTCCTACGGGAACGGTTGTGGGAGGATCGATCGTACCCTTTTTCGGCTGGATGAACCGGAATCCGAGCCCCCTGAAAAGGTTCGGAGCAGCTCCCATCGCAAACCTCGGTATAAAGCCCGTAAACGCCCATCCCGCGAGTCCCAGAGGCTGGAGGGCAAGCGCCATGTTCTGCGTAATAAACGCCTGCTCCACGTTAAGCCCCGTAAGAATTCTTACCTCAAGATCAAACAGGGAAAGCTTGATTTCACCCTTGAGCCTGCCTTTTTTCACCCACTTCTCAACACCCGCGGGCTTTCCGGTAAGATCGTCGATAATCGTGAATCCGTAGCTGTTAGCGCAGTAAAGTGTAAGAAGATTCAGGTACTCCTCGGTCACGTCCGTTACGGGGACAAAAAGCGAGGAGCCGGGCTTGTTGGCATTCCACTGGTTAAACTCAAAGAGCCCCGGCATCTTGTCGGGCATGTCGGCCCTTCCATCCTCAAGCTTGTTAAGGCTTTCCCTGTAAAGCTCGAGAATCCTCGCGGTTTTCTCCTCCCTGGACATCTGGAAAAACAGGTCAAGCTCGTGCTCCTTTGGAAGCATGTTCTTCACGTCCACGTGGTAGAGCCCCTTGTCGTTTGTGAAGAAAAGCTCCGTTCCGTGGTTGTTGCACGCAGAAGGCCAGGTTCTTCCCGTCCACTGGCAGAGAAGGTCTATTCCGTTCTCGGGCGGCAGGTCGGCGAGGCAGAGCCCCGTGAGCCCCGTTCCGGCCCACACCAGAAGCGCTTCTTCGATCTCGCTAAGAGGTACGGGGTCGTAATTTGACTTGAACTCAAGGGTGCTGTCCTTAAGCTCCATTCCGAGGCCGAACCTCCTTGAGCGCCTGTTGAATATGGAATCGAAAAGCGGGTACTTGAGCGCTTCCTCGATCCTGTCGCTCAGAACAGTTTTGTCGAGTTTGCCGTTTTTCATTGTTTGAATCTCCTTGGGTCTGATTGAGTGATAAAGTGAAGTATACCAAAAATCAGGCAGTTTTTCCCCTCTCAAAATCCCTGACCCAGGATTTAAGGGTTTCAAGGGCAAGGCGACTGCATTTGGGGCGGGTCACCATGATATCCTTGCCGAGAAGTCCCCTGAGGTAATCGGAATCAAGTTCTCCTATCTGTCTGACGGTCTTTCCCTTTACAAATTCCGTGAGAAGAGATGTCGCCGCCTGACTTATCGTACAGCCTTCCCCGTCAAAACTTATATCCTCTATGACGCTTCCGCCGTCTGTGCGTATATAGATATTTATATTGTCGCCGCAATTGGGATTGCCGCCTTTAAGCGTCACCGTTGGATGCTCAAGCGGGCCGAAATTCCTCGGATTCTCATAATGATCCATGATCATCTTCATTCTGTCTTCTTCAATCATGTGACCGTTCCGTGCCGTTTTACCTCGCTTTTTATCCTCGCGTAAACTGCGCTAAGGCCTCTGACTCTTCTTATCCCGAGCTTCTGGGCTATTCCAAGCTGGGAAATGAAGTCCACCGGCGCGGATTCGATCTCCTCCGGGCTGAGTCCGTCAAAAGCGCTTACGAGAATCGAGACAAGCCCCCTAACGGTCGGAAAGGGTTCCGGGACATCGGCGAATATGTTCACCCTGTCGTCTTCCACTTCAACCCAGATAAAAACCGGAGTTTCGCACTCGTGCACCCTGTTGAGATCCCTGTCCGCAAGCTCGGCAAATCTTTTTGGAATCTCGGGGAGGTCCTCCGAATAATCTATCAGGAGCTCTATCATTTCCTGACGGTCCGCCCCTTGAAATTCCCTGACTATCTCCTCTATGCTGGTCATTTTCCCGCGACTTCAAAAAAAAGGATGCGGACCCGTAAGACCACATCCCTTTTATTCCTTCAAGAAATCCTTCTCCTTTTATCTCTCTATCGGGGCCCTTACAAGGTTTCCCCACTCGGTCCACGAGCCGTCGTAATTCTTAACGTTTTCGAATCCAAGAAGATAAGTGAGGACAAACCAAGTGTGAGAAGAACGCTCCCCTATCCTGCAGTACGCAATCACGTCCTGGTCTTTGCCGAGGCCCTGCCCTTTCTCGTATATCTCGACAAGCTCATCGGCCGAGCGGAAAGTTCCGTCCTCGTTCGCGGCTGTGGCCCACGGAACGTTCACCGCGCCCGGAATATGTCCTCCGCGAAGCGCCCCTTCCTGGGGATAGGCTTCCATGTGAAGAAGTTCTCCCGAATACTCTTTGGGGGAACGGACGTCAACAAGCGGCCTGCCGGAGCCCATGTGCTCCACAACATCATCGCGAAAAGCCCTTATTGACTCATCTACCGCCGACACCTTGTAATCTGTTTTCGCTCTCTCGGGAACTTCTTTTACCAGATCTCTTCCCTCATCAACCCATTTCTGCCTCCCGCCGTCCATTATCAGGCATTTTTCGTGCCCTAAAACCTTGAAAGTCCAGAAAGCGTAACACGCCCACCAGTTACTCCTGTCGCCGTAGAAAACCACCGCGTGATCATTGGAAATGCCTTTTTCGGAAAGCAGCGCCTCGAAATTCTCCCTGCTCACGTAGTCCCTTACAAGCTGATCCTGAAGCTCGGTCTGCCAGTCGAACTTCACCGAATTCCTTATGTGTCCTATTTCGTAAAGCAGTATGTCCTCATCCGATTCCACTATAACGATATCGGGGTCGTCAATATGCTCCTCTACCCAGTCCGTGCTCACGAGAACATCGGGGTTTGCGTAATCCGCCATCTCTAAAACCTCCGTTCGGTCGCGTTTCTCCGCAACCTTCTGTAATATCCAGATAACTATAAATGCACAGGGACGGGTTTTCAAGAAAGCTCCCGGGGGACATCGCGACCCGCTAGAACACTTGATTTTCGGGGCGGGTTGCGTGATAATTTCTCCGTAAACGCAGTTCCAGGAAACCCCGAAATGTCGGAACCAGAAGAGCAGAAGGCAGAAGAAACGGCGGAGCAGGAAGCACCGGCACACGAAACAGAAGCACCGGATGAAAGCGCCGAAGCCGCGGATGGAACCGCCGAGAGTGCTGAAACCGCAGATGAAAGCGAAGCGGCTCCCATAATCTGGTCACAGAAGAGGGTTCCCAACATAGAGAAGGGATATAACCCAAGCGTGCCTTTTTACATGATGGGAATTCTGGTCGCGCTTGTAATCCTGAGTGTGATTTTCGCCAAGATCACGTCCTGAGCGCGCAGTTCCGCTTCCATCCAGAGACATGAACAGGAAAAATCGCACCCCATCCGTCGCAAAGAACCAAAGCGCCCTGAAAATAGTCTGGTTCGCCCTGCTGCTCGCCATGTTCGCCTATACCGCGGTGGTTTTCGTTTTCAGCTCGCCCGAGGCGCCGGGTGTCGCAGAAAACGTGAAAACCGCCTTTTTCCTGGGAGGAGCGGCCCTTGGGATAATTTCCCTTCTCATATACAGGTTTACCCTTTCGGATAAATCCCTTCGCAAGAAATTTCTCGCCACGGAAGGCCAGGAACAGGAGAAAAGGCTTGAGGAACTTTCAAACCGTCTTCTGCTCCCGCACGTGGTTCCCTGGGGAATAAACGAAAGCGTGGTGCTGCTCGGGTTCGTGCTCTCGTTTTTAAGCAAAAATCCTATGGACGCAATTCCTTTCTCCGTGATAGGAACCGTCCTGCATATTTACATGTATCCGAGAGTGGAGCAGCTTGTAGAGAACACGAAAAATTACTCCTGAGCGGCGAATTACTCAAAAAAGCGCCTTATCTCCATGTGAACATCCTCGGGGGACCCGGAAGCCTCTATTACCTTTATCCTCGGAATGCTTTTTTCAATCAGCACCCTGTAGCCCCTATCCACCCGGCTGTGGAACTCAAGCGGCTCTTCGTCCATCTTGTTTCTCTCTTTTTCGCGGTCTTTGAGCCTTAAAAGCGCCTGCTCAACCGGTATCGAGAGAAAAAACGTAATGTCGGGTTCAACCCCCAGGCTTGAGGCCATGGCCATGCGGGAAACCAGAGGGGGATCAAGCCCTCTTCCGAAGCCCTGGTAGGCCAAGGTCGAATCGCAGTAGCGGTCGCAGATGACCGTACAGCCATCTTCGAGCTTAGGCGCTATAACATCCCTTACGTGCTGCGCCCTGTCCGCGCAGAAAAGACAAAGCTCGGCGTAGGGATCAATATCGATGTCCCTTCGGTCGAGAATCTCGGTTCTGATCGCCTGGCCGAGCTTCCCCTCGCCCGGTTCCTTGGTAAAAAACACCTTTTCTCCCTTGCCAGAGAGGTAATCCGAAAGCAGTTTCGCCTGGGTTGACTTGCCGCTTCCGTCTATCCCCTCAAATGTGATAAATCTGCTCATGCGGCACCTCCAGGCGTTTTCCTTTCACCGCGCGGCAAAAGTCCCGTCATCTTCCGAAGGCTTCTCAATTCTCCAGGGTTAAGATCGCGCCACTCTCCCTTCCCAAGCTCGCCGAGACGCACGTTGCCGCACGAAATTCTCTTAAGTCTCGTGACCCGAAGCCCAAAGACCTCGAAATATTTTTTCACGAGATGCTTTCTTCCCTCGTGAAAGGAAATGGTTATCCGCGCGCGCCCTGCGGACACTTGAAGAACGCTAACAGAATCCGGCTTTGCAAAGCGCTCTTCGATCTCCGCTCCCTCCCCAAGCACCGCTTCGAGATCATCCGGCATCTCTCCCGAAATCTCGGCCAGATAAGTTTTTACTACCATGTACCTGGGATGATGTATCCTGTTTGCAAGTTCCCCGTCGTTTGTGAGAATCAGAAGTCCCTCAGAGTCGTAGTCAAGCCTGCCGACGGGATAAACCCTCTGCTCTATGTCTCCAAGAAAGGACGTTATCGTTTTCTTTCCGTCTTCCATGGACTTAAGGGAAGTAAGGTAAAAAGGGGGCTTGTTAAGCATCACGTATCTTTTCCTTTCCTTATGCACGGGTTTTCCGTCAAGCGCCACCGTGTCGGAAGCCTCGTCCACCACGGAACCTAGAGTACGGACGACCTCTCCGTTTACGGTTATCCGTCCCGCCTTTATAAGGTTATCCGCTTTTCTTCTTGATGTTATTCCGCACTCGGAAAGAAATCTGTTAAGCCTCATCTGATCAAAAGCTCCAGAAAGGTAAACATTCGTGCCCGTACCGGTTTGTTTTTTCACGACCCGTATAGACAAGAACCGATCTCCTGTTGTCGGGATTCAGTCTTTGATAGAAATTAAGCCCCTTGAAAAGCCCCGAGCTAAGAGTCTGGGTCGTTCTTATTTCGTAGGAGACAACCTTAGCGCCATCCTGCTCCAGGAGGTCGACCTCGTTGCCCGTGTTGTCCCTGAAAAAATACAGAGACGGAGACTCGACATCGTTAAGTTTCCGCTTGACCTTTTCCATTACGACCAGATTCTCAAAAAGCATCCCCTTAAGCGGATGCGATTTCACATGCTCAACCGTGCTGATTCCAAGCAGATAAGCGGCAAGTCCCACGTCGCAGAAGTAAAGCTTTGGCGTCTTCACGGTCCGTTTCCTGAAATTTCTGTAGTGCGGCGGGAGAAGATAAATGATACAGCTTGCTTCAAGAACGGAAATCCGTGCGTCCACCGTCTTGCCGTCAATCCCTATATCATTTGCCATGCGCGTCTTGTTGAGCATCTGCCCGACATTCGCCGCGCACAGTCTGAGAAAGCTCTCGAACTGTCTTAAATTCTTGATCTCCCTTATATCCCTCAGGTCCCTTTGAATATAGGTATTGGTATAAAACGAAAGCGCTTCTGTGGGATTGAGGTTTCTGTCAATGATTGCCGGATAGAATCCCCGATAGATCAGGTTTTCATATGAAGACTTCTCTCCAAGCTCCTCAAGCGAGAAGGGAAGCAGGTTTACCAAAGCCGTCCTTCCGGCGAGAGACTGGGAGACCGTATCCGTCAAGCTGAAGTGATGACTTCCAGTCAGTATGAACTGTCCCGCCCGGGCACTGCGGTCCACAATCCCCTGAATATAGGAAACCAGATCAGGAACATGCTGAACCTCGTCTATAATCATTCTCTCCGACTGGGCGAGGAATCCTCTCGGGTCCCTTCGGGCGCGCTCCCGCACGTCCGGGTCTTCCAGGCTGAGATAAAAGTGTCCGGGAAAACATTTCGTCGACACCGTCGTCTTGCCAGACTGACGGGGCCCCGTAATCGTGACGACGGGGTACTGTCCGGCCAGACCGAGAAGCTTGTTTTCTATAGTCCGTCTTATCGTGTTCCTTGCAATTATGGAATACAATTCCGAATTTGTAAACGCCGCTTGAATTTTAAAATGCAACACTGACTTCAATAATCTCTTTTCAGGAGAGTTTAGCACAGGGATGGACACAACGCACCTATCCCCCTGCGCCGCGACGGCACCGTACTCAAACACCAGCTCAGTTCTGGCAATCACTCCCTCCAGGAACTCAGATCAGGCATAACACAACTGCTGTCTCCAACTCTTCCCAGCGCCTCGCAGAACACCTCGCAAGGAGCCCTGCAGCCCAGCGCTTTCCTCGGCCGGGTGTTGAGCAGGTCTTCCACCCTGGCTGCCTCCTCCGGGTCAACCTCCCGCAGGTGCTGCTTCTTCGGGAAGTACTCCCGCACCAGTCCGTTTGTGTGTTCGTTGAGCCCCCGCTCCCACGAATGGTACGGAGTGGCGAAGTAAAACCCCGCTCCGAGGGCCTCCGATACCCTCGCGCGCCCCGAGAACTCCTTGCCGTTGTCAGCCGTTATGGTGCGCGCAAACCCCCTGACAGGTTCAGGACACCGCACTATGACGTCCCCCACTTCCCAAGCAGTCTTTGCTCCGACCTTGCGCGGACACACAAACTTCGAGGCGCGGTCCGCCAGGGAAACAAGCGCCCCGCGGCGCCCAGGGCCCACTATGGTGTCCGCCTCCAGGTCCCCGACCCTCGTCTTTCTCTCAACCTCCTCAGGGCGTCGGCTTATGTCCACCCTGCCCGGTATGAGACCGCGTCCCGAACCGTCTGCGCAAATACAGATACAGAGTTCCTCCGGCTTCCCGGTCCGCCCAGATGTGATGGTATACCCATCTCGGGCTTATCTGTGCCTCGTTGCGAAGACGAAGCCTTCCGCATATCTGTTCCGGGCTCCAGCGCCGGGTAAGCAGCTCTTTGATCATCGCCCAGATCTCCCGGGTCATCTTGCGGGGACCGGATGATGCTTCCCTGCGACGGCGCTTCGCGGTTTCATCAGCCTGTTTGTACCGGTAACCACGCTTGCCGCTGTTACGCTTCACTTCACGGCAGATCGTAGAGGGAGAACGTCCGAG
>CAYSDX010000084.1:0-12683 GCA_964429945.1 uncultured Spirochaetia bacterium
TGGGCGCAGATAGCCGTCTCCTGTCGCTGCGGGGTCATGCCGAACCGAGGCTGTACCCTTACCCAGCTCAACCGTTGCCTGAAGAGCCCCAAGAAAGATCGCGATATCCGTACCATCGCCTCCGTCAAGCGTGTTGTCGCCGGCACCGCCTGTAAGCTCGTCGTCGCCAGCGCCACCGTCAAGCATATCGTCGCCAGCACCGCCTGTAAGTTTATCGTTGCCGTCGCCGCCGTAAATTGTGTCGTCGCCGTCGCCGCCGTCAATTGTGTCGTTACCGCCCATACCTTTAATAGAGTCGCCGCCGCCGTCACCACAAATAAAATCGGGATCTGCGGTACCAGCTATCATGTCAGGGCCGTCGCCACCACTGTAACAATCGTCAGCGGCCGTTTTTCTGTCTACCGGCTCGTACGCTTCAGCTGGGTCCGGAACGCACTCACCATCTTCCAACACCGTACCTTCTCCACACGTTCTCGTAGGTGGCGGATCTGGACACGTCTCGCCATCAGCAGCTGTTGTGCCGTCATAGCACTGGGTCTTCGTCTCGGTCCGCGTCTCAGTGTCAGTGCATGACGGAAGAACGAGCAACGCGGCCAGAAGAAGCACTAACATGCCGACCATGGATACGCTTCTGCCCCCCGCGCACCCTGACCTTTTATATGGCATTCCGTTAAAATTAGACATCGTATTCATTTACCTCCTCATGAATTGTTTCCATAGTTTGAGTAAAGCTTAACATCATCGCTAACTAATTTACATGAAAACACACTGAAGTGTCAACATATTTTTTCAATTTCGCTAAATATAACCGCCTCGGAAAATAGCAGTTCGGGAGATACAGAAACCTCCCCTCTGACTCAAACGATAACACCAACAAAACTGAATTTCAACCTGATTTAATAAAAACCGAAACCTACGGGCAAATCAAGCCTGCCTTGCTTCGCTCCGGTCACGTTCAAACACCCGCTCAAATCAAAGCCAAAACCGCGACCCGCAAGCCGTGTTTTCGAACATCCGACCGACCGCCGGGTCAGGAATCCGAGCGGTCAAAAACCGTGCTAAATCCCCTTAAGCTCAGAGCCCCGACGCGGATGCTCCTTTCTCCAGCGAAGCCTGTTAAGCGCGCTTACGAAAGCCTTCGCGCTCGCGACCGAAATATCCGTGTCTACCCCCTGCCCCTGCGATATAACTCCCTCATCGGATATCCTGACCGTAACCTCTCCCTGGGCGTCGGTCCCTCCCGTTATCGAGGATACCGAAAAACTCTCAAGCCTCGGATCAAGCCCCGTCGCCTTCTTGACCGCCTTGAAAATCGCGTCGACGGGCCCCGAGCCCGTCTCGCGGACTGAGATCTCATCCCCTCCCGCCATGATCGTGACGCTCGCCTCGGGCGATGTGTCCGTTCCGCCCGAGTAGCTCGCGGCCGCAAACTCGTAATAATCGGAGGAACGCAGAAACTCCTGGTTTATGAGAGCCTCTATGTCCTCGTCGAAAACGTATTTCTTCTTGTCGGCAAGGGCCTTGAACTTCGCAAACGCGTTCTCGAAAGCCTCAGGCTCGAGAACATATCCGTACTCCTCGAGGCGGTCGCGGAACGCGTGGCGCCCGGAGTGCTTGCCGAGCACTATCCGGTTGGAGGGAATCCCGACTTCCTGCGGGGTCATTATCTCGTAGGTGATGCTCTCCTTCAGCACCCCGTCCTGATGTATGCCCGCCTCGTGGGCAAAGGCGTTCGCCCCGACTATAGCCTTGTTCGGCTGCACGCTGACCCCCGTCACCTGGGAAACGAGCCTGCTCGCGGGATATATCTGCGTCGTGTTTATCCCAAAAGTGTAGGGTTTCTTGTCGCTTCTTACGCTCAGGCCCATCACTATTTCCTCAAGCGATGCGTTGCCGGCCCTCTCCCCGAGGCCGTTAATCGTGCACTCCACCTGCCTTGCCCCCTCGCTTATGGCCGCGTGGGAATTCGCGACGGCGAGTCCGAGATCGTTGTGGCAGTGGACGCTGAGGATCACGTCGTCGAGGTTCGGAACGTTCTTAACGAGCGTGTGGATTATGTAAGCGAACTCCTCGGGGATCGTGTACCCGACCGTGTCGGGAATGTTGATCGTCGTGGCTCCGGAGCGGACGGCAACGTCCACCGCGGTGCAGAGATAGTCGATATCGGTGCGCGTCGCGTCCTCGCAGGAGAACTCGACGTTGTTCGTGTAGTTTCGCGCGTGCTTTACGGCGCCGCTTATCATCTCTAGGACCTGATCCCTCGTTTTTCTCAATTTGTACTTAAGGTGTATTTCGGATGTGGCGATGAAAGTGTGTATCCTCGGGCTATCTGAATGCTGCACGGCCTCCCAGCCGCGGTCTATGTCCTTCAGGTTAGCCCTGCAGAGCCCGGCTATCTGGCAGCCCTTTATCCTCTGCGCTATCTTCTTGACGGACTGAAAATCCTCCTCCGAGGATATGGGAAATCCCGCCTCTATTATGTCGACCCCCAAGCGCTCGAGCTGATAGGCAACTCGAAGCTTCTCCCCTGAGGTCATGCTGCAGCCCGGGGCCTGCTCTCCGTCGCGAAGCGTGGTGTCGAATATATGTATGTAGTTATTGTTTGACATTCCCAAGCCTTCTCTCCGCTCTAGCCGTAAAGGCAGGTATTTACACGCGCCACACGCTCTTGTCAAAAACAATTTCGCAGGGCACAAGCCCGGTCCTCAGACCGAATCCGTGTGGCCCAGGTCCATGCCGGGACACACCGCGTCGCGCACCGCGCGCTTAAGCTCCTTTATCTCCGGGAACCTTCCCGTCTCCTTTCGCGACCACACAAGCGTCCCGCCCGCGCGCACCTCGAAGATCCCGCCGCTTGAGGGAACGAGCGACACCCCTCCCAGCGCTTCCCCGAAGGTGCCCAAAAGCTCCTGGGCCATCCACGCGGAGCGCGGAAGCCAGCCGCAGCGCGCGCAGTACTTTATTTCCACCATTTCGCCTTTATCTCCTGTCACGAGGCGCTCGCGCAAAGCCGCCTCCACAGTTTGATTATAAAAGGCAAAGAGGATATATTCAAAGGCCGGGGAAGCTTTTCCCCGAATCAGATCTTTTTCCCGGAGCAGAGACCAAAAAATGAAAAACGCAATTTTACTCGCAGCACTTGTTTTTTCGTGCGTGCTTTTGCTCGCTTCCAAGCCCTCCCAGGCCGCCGACAGCGCGAAGGGCCAGGAAGTCTACAACACCTACTGCGCTCTCTGCCACGGCCCCACGGGGCTCGGCGACGGAGTCGGCGCCGCCGCGCTTGATCCGAAACCGAGAGATCTCTCGAGCGCTACGCTGCTTGAGACCTACACGGACGAGTACCTGGTCAACGTGATAACAAACGGCGGGATGGCTGTCGGCAAATCCCCCGCAATGCCTCCATGGGGCGGGGTGGTAAGCCTAGAGGACATAGAAAACGTGGTGGCGTACATAAGGCAGAACCTCTGCAAGTGCGAGTATAAGAAGTAGGGGGAATTTATCAGCTTGATAGCGGCGTTGTTCCTGCCAACATCTTTTTTTTCTCCGAGAACCTCTTCCTTATATCAATTACGGCTTGGGTGATCTCTGCGGGCAGGGATTCGAGTTCTTCACCCGTCTCCGCCCGCACCGCGTGCCAGAGCGGTTCCATGGCTTCAGTCAGAGCAGGATGGCTTTCCATTATCTGCATGACCTGTTGGCTCCAGCCGGCCGCCGTGAGATTGATCAGGGATTCCGTCAGGCCATGCGTGTTCCAGTATCGTTGGCCGTCGGCGACGGCAAGTGCTCGGTCAAGTTTTTCCAGAGCTGCCATCCAGTTCCCGCAACGGGCCAGTACATCGGAGACCGTATGAAACGCGGCAGGGTCCTCCGGTATCAGTTCCGCCGCGCGGCAAGCGTAGCGTTTCGCTTCCTCCAGGCGCGCAGCGTCGTCACTCCCGAGAATCGCTTCCGCCCTGACGCGCCAGGCCTCGCCACACTCGGGGTCGAGTTCCGCTGCCTTTTTGCAACCTGATTCCGAGCTGTCATAATATTCCAGCAAGTTGGCAATATTGCTCTTGGTGGCCAGCATCTTAGCGAATTTCCGACGCGTATCTACCGGATCCTCCATATAAATATATTCTGAGAACCGGCCGCAATAAATGATCCAGTCTTCAAACCGCCCCAGTTCCAAATATGCGGTGTCCAGAGCAAACAACGCTGAAACGGCGCCGTAACGTAATGTTGTCGAGTCATCGGTACGAACATATTGAGTGAAGCTTTCCAAGATGGAGACCACTTCATCATAACGCTTTTGCGCGACAAGGGCGTTTCCTCTTTCGGCGAGCGTCTTGATAAATGTCAGGCGTACCCATTCCGGATCGTCCGGGCGGACATATTGCGAGGCTTGCCGCCAGATCGCGAGAGCTTCTTCGTGATGATCCTTTTCCGAGAGCAACTTGCCATAAATCCGAAGCAACTCAGTGGCTACATAGCGTGGAGGATGCGGGTCATCCTGACTTACAAGTTCCCGAATTTTTCCAATAACGCTTAAGGCATCGCCAGAATTTTCCAGAGCAAAAAGAATTCCGGCCTCTGCAATCAGAGATCCAAGTGCGCAAATCCGCAACTGTGCAGTATCATCGGGACTGACAGCCTCGGTTACATGCCTGAACGCATCGAGGGCACCCTCAAAACGCCCTCTTCCCCCTAGTGCAAAACCAAGAAGAACCCAAGCAAGAAGATTCTCCGGTTCTCGCCTGATTGCCTCCCTGTACTCGGTTTCCGCCTCTGTGAAGCGCCCAGATTGGAGTAGCTCGATGCCGCCGCGACAGACCTCATCCGAAAAGTAATCCAAATCTAACTGGTACTGCCGGGAAAGGTCCCGCACTATTTCGTCAAATGCTGACACGTTCGCGCCGTTCGTGCCGATAGAATTGATTATCAGATTAATGGCCTTTTTCAGCCAGTCTTCACGTTCCGCGAAACCACTGTCATTCGCCACATAGGGGATCAGGGCTCCAAGCAATTCAGGCGCCTCTTCATCTTCAGAGACCCCGCTGCTTAATTTGTCAAGGGTTGCCAGATACATCGACCGCATCGGAACCGGGCCGAACAGGTCGTTGAGGAAGGCTACCAGCAGCTTCAGGCGTCGATATCCCCGCCGCGAGAAACGCAGCAGGAAGTAGATGTTGTAGAACCGGTCGGCAACCTCGTACCGGACCCGCTTTTCCTTCTCTGACTGCGCTTCCCTGGCGTATCCCTTGTCCACTAGCTGCTTAAGCTGAGCGCTTGTGTGCGATGAGGAAAGCCTGGTCGCAGCGGATACTTCCCTCGCAAGCATGGGACTCCATCCCTCCGCAAGGCAATGAAACACCTTTCGGGACTGCGTCGGCAGTTCCTCGATGCGGGACTTGAAGTACGGAGTCTGTTCGTCGATTAGCTGTTCCAGATCCTTGAATGCGGAACCAAGTGGCGACTCAATCAGGATTCCGTAGGTCAGAACCAGCAGCCGCGGGTTTCCTCCGGTCAGGCGGCGTATGGTCTCGATTCGCCCGCGTTCGCGGTTCAGTGTCTCGGCAATTTCAGTTTTGCCTTCGCGCTCCGCGAGGGCTCGGAAGATTTGAAGATACTCTTCGCACCCAAGACCTTCTAGAAGAATAACCCGGAAAAACTCATAGAATGGTTCGCCGCGGTGCTGGATAGCCTCGAAGGCGGCATTTGCGGAAGCAATCAGCAGTATCTCCGGATGTTCGATCAACGCGGCCCGCAAAGCGTGGACTTCGCGTTCATCGCCCAGCTGTGAGAAAACGATGTCAAGATTTTCGACAAATAAAATCAGCCTCTTTCCGCTTTCTCGGCAGAAATCAATAAGGACCGAGAGAGCGTACGCAGCAAGCCGTTGCGAATCCTTCTCGTCGGTCGAAAGCGCTTTTGCCTTATCCTCCCACCGGGAATCCCGCGTGGCGCGGGTCAGGTGATGCAGAGCCGTAAGCCAGAAATCCGCCAGGTCGGTCACCTGATAGCTTTCCTCGTAAAACGCCACGGGCTGCCATGCTTCTGCAAGATCGGGCGTTTCGCGTACCGCCTGGAGAAACCGCAGGCCGAGGGTGGTTTTACCCATCCCCCGCGAACCGACGAGCAGCATGTGCTGGCACGGTCGGTCGGTTTTCTGCTCGCCCAGAAGGCGAAGCATTTCAGTGAGGGTCTCCTGGCGGGCAACGAAGGAAGCCTTGAGTTCATCCAAGGAGAGTTGAGCCGGGTTGTAGATACGTCTTTGCTTCATGGCTCCATCCCCGCTGACCGGTTTTTCCGCCACCACTCCCTAAGCAGATTCGACCTGAAACACACATAAGAGTCGTCCCGCAGTACGTACCCGTCCGATTCCAGATTCCGAAGCGCCGAGAGAAACACGCTTTCGCCCTGCTGGGTCAGTTTCTCAATATCCGAGATGCGTGCACCGTCTCTCCGCCGACAGGCGTGATTGAGTATGTCGTGCGCCACTTCCCGCTCGTCTGCGTCAAGCATGACTTCCAAGCGAGCCGCGTAATGGTCAAGATGAGGCGTGCCGCCAGGTCCCGTAAGCCTTTCCGTGAAGCATCGCTCTATTGCACTTTCGGAAACGCGCGAGGGGTCCCCATTGCAGGATTGGCGAAGGGTCGAAAAAAACAGTTGCAGGTGATAGGGAACCGGATCCGAGAGGAGGTCAAGAATTTGTGAGACGCTACGTTCGTCCATACGGAAGTCATAACTGTCTCCAAGCTCCTCCAGAAACTTAACTGCGACATCCCGATCCCATGAATCCAGCTGGAACGGAGCCAAATCGTTTATTAATCCCGAAAGAGCAAAGCGCCTGAGAATGCCCTCAAGCCCGATGGATCCGCCGACCAGTGTGCTTACCTTCCCCCGCGTCCGCGGAGACTGGCGCCAGCGCCGGAGCCCGGACAGCAGTAGCTCGACATCATGTTTTCCCCCAGGGGTTTTCAGCATGCGCGAGACGAGTATCGGAAACTCGTCGAGGATGATCAGGAGGTTGCGACCGGGATTCGGCAGACTCTCAAGACGTTCAAGAAGCTGATCCGCCGTGCGTTTCCAGTCCCGACCGATCGCCCTTTTGAGTTCAATGCGGAGTTTTTCTGTACTGACGGAAATTTCGGAGAAGGAAAAGGTGCTCTCGAGCGTGTCCGCTACGGTCTTTGCGAACGGAATTTTTTCGATGCCTCGGCGGTACTCCGGGTTCCCCGCCAGAGCGGCGACAATTGCCGCCAAGCAATCCGCCGAATCTTCAGCACCTTCGACATCCACATAAAAGACATCCCAGTTTTCCCGAGGTTCGCGACGAAGTTCCAACATGAGACTGGTCTTTCCGACTCGTCGCGGGGCGAGCATCAGAATATGCTCTCCCTGCTCCAGTTTTTCCCACAACAGTTCCAACTCGGATCCTCGTCCGTAGAGGTCTTCGCCGATTACCGCCTGTCCTGTAATGTTTTGCATTCGCTTGACTCCCGTTCAGATCAGGATGGAAAACAGAATACATGACAAGGGATTTTTTGGCAATAAGTTTTTTGGCAAAAAATTTATTGCTACGGGGAAAGCCACAGAAGATGCTATCGCCGCACTTCCACGAAATCCAAGGCAATCATTCAGGTCCAGAAAACCTGACAGACGCACAGTCAGTTTTTCAGCACAGCGGAAAACGGCGAAACGCTATATGCCCGAAGCGTAGTCACCGTCACTCATCGCCTTTCGCCCAAGGACACGTCCGGCGCGCCATGTCGACGGTTCCGCCCCACACTTCAAGTGGGAGTATAAAAAGCAGTAGCGTAAAAAGCGCGGCCCTCGCGGGAGCGCCCCGCAGGCAGCCGCGCCCCTTTTCCTTATTATATATATACGCGCTCAGACTCCCCTTTCCTCAAGACCCGGGGGAAGCTCTCCGTAATAGGGAGAGTCCTCCTCGTACATCTCGAGGACCCTCTCCTTCGGCATGTCGCACATGTCTTCTGTGAAACCGAACATCCTGCATATGTGCCTTAGCTCCTCCTCCCTTCCGGGAAGCGGGTCCATGGGCTGTATGAGCTTCTGCCCCTCAAGCTCCTTCCGCACGTCCTGGTCCTCCTCAAGCGGAGTTCCGTACTCGTTTGAGTGATAGAGCCTGTCAAACCTTTTCCTCGGTCTCTGCCCGGGATCCTCGGCCGGGTATCCCACAGTCATGAGCCAGATCGGAACTATGTTCTCGGGAGTGCCGAGAACCTTCGGGAACTCGGCCGGCTTTCTTCCCGTGGCAATAAGGCAGCACCCAAGACCCATGTCGGTCGCCGCGAGCATGGCGTTCGCTATCGCTTGGCCCGCCTCGACCCTCAGGAGATCCTCCGCCCTGTCCTTGGGAAAGCTCATAAGCCTCGGATATGTGCTCTCGGTCAGTATCTTGTAGGTCCAGCCGTGAGCGGCGGTTATGGCTCTTGCGGGAAACAGCACCTGGAAGGTCTGTATGAGCTCCTTGTACCAGGCGTCCATGTTTATCAGCCACGCCACGATAATCGGGGCCTGGCGCAGGTGAATCTCGTTAAACGCGGATCCGCACTCGACTATCTTCTCGAATTTCTCCGGGGGATAGGTCCTCTTGTCTATAACTATCGCCTCGGTCGAATTGCAGTTGCCCTGGCAGGAGCAGTACCGCGCCGCCTGGAGCATCTTCTGTATTTTCCAGTCCTCAACCTCCTTCCAGGGCTTATAGAACCGAAAACTTCTCCTCGTGCCCATCGCTTCAAAAACTTCCATATGAAATTCCTCCTTTATCTCTAGTTTGCTTTCTCAAGTTTTCCTGCCGGCAGGGCCGCGCCTAAAGCGTGGTCCAGCCACCGTCTATCACCAGATCGGAACCCGTTACGTACCGCGCCTCGTCGGAAGCAAGGTAGAGCACCGAGTGGGCCACTTCCTCCGCCTCCGCCCTTCTCACAAGCGGAATCATATCGGCCGCTATCGCGTCGAGCTGCTCCTCGGCATCCGGGGGGTTCCCCATGAACTCGGGGTCCATCTTGGTCTTTATGTAGCCGGGGCAGACGGAATTTGTCCTTATGTTGTCCTTTGCGTGATCAAGGGCCATGCTTCTCGTTATCTGCCTGACCGCCCCCTTGGAGGCGTTATACGCTACGCAGCCCTCCATCCCCACGATGCCGAGCACGCTTGAATTGTTGATTATTGAGCCCCCACCGCCTTCGGCCATTAGCGGAACGACATGCTTGCTTACGAGAAAGACCCCTTTCACGTTTATGTCTATAGTCCTGTCCCAGACCTCGTTAGAGGTAGTTACCACCGTACCGCCCTCAAGAATCCCGGCGTTGTTAAACAGTATGTCGACCCTTCCGAAATCCTCGTAAAAAGCCTCGACCACCCTCTTTACGTCGTCTTCCTTGGAAACGTCCCCGGGATATGCCCTTATCTCTCCGGGACCCGGGTTCTCGGCCACCACTTCCGAAAGCCTCTCCGCCGTTCTGGACATTATGCCCACGCTGGCGCCCTCCGCTGAGAACAGAAGCGCCGTAGCCTTTCCTATTCCTTCTCCCCCGCCCGTTATGAGCGCGGTTTTTCCGGTAAGTCTTCCCATTTTATCCTCCTTGCTTCGGGTTAAAACCCTGCTTTTTTTCAACTTTCATTATATAATAACCCATTATGAGCAACGGAAAATCCTTTACAGCGGCTACGGTGCAGGCCGCTCCCGTTTTTCTCGACAAAAAGGGCACGGTCGATAAAGTCCTTAGGATAATAAAGGAGGCCGCGGGAAACGGGGCGGAACTAGTGGTTTTCCCCGAGGCTTTCATACCCACCTATCCCTACTGGCCGAAGGATCTCGGGTTCGGAGCCGAGAAGAAGCTCACCATGGACGCCCACGTCGAGCTTCACAGAAACTCGGTCGAGGTTCCGGGGGAGGACACCAAGAGAATCGGCGATGCGGCAAAAAAGGCCAAAGCCTGCGTCGTAATAGGGGTTAACGAAAAGGAGGGAGGGACCCTCTACAACACCATACTTTACTTCGGCAAGGACGGCACGCTTTTGGGCAGGCACAGAAAGCTCATGTCGATCGACAGCGAAAAGTGCGTCTGGGCGAACGGAACCGCCGAGGACGTGAGGGTGTTTGACACCTCCGTCGGAAAAATAGGGGGGCTTTTCTGCTACGAGCATCACATGACCCTTGAGAAGTACGCGATGTTCACCAAGGGGGAGCAGGTGCACGTGGGACTCTGGGGAGGACACTCGTTTGTTAAGGACACGATGGATTTCGCAAGCCGCCAGTACGCGTTTGAGGGACAGGTGTTCGTCATAATCTCAGCCGGCTTCATCGAAGAGAGCATGATTCCCGACTCCTTTCCCTTAAAAGAGCAGACGATCTGGGATTACCCCGGGGGAAGCGGAATAATAAACCCGAGGGGACAGTACATCGCCGGTCCCGTGTACGGAAAAGAGGAAATACTCTACGCCGAAATCGAGCTTGACCAGATAATAAGAGCAAAGACCGTCATAGACTCCGTTGGGCACTTCTCAAGACCCGACATATTCCGCTTTGAGATAATGGAGTGAAATTCTTTCGGGCGATCCGCTTTTATTATTCAGCAACATCCCATTCCCTGCCGACGGGCAAGGTTAAGTCCACGCCCGGTGAGACAGTGACCGTACCCTTTAACGAACCGGAAATACGTAAGAAAAAATCGGAGCTGGTTTCGTCGCAAGGCCCTACCTGGGAGGATTGTTCTTCCCCGGTCTCAGGTAATGGCTTCTGTTCAGACATTGTGGCAAACCTCTTCACATAGTTAATTTCTAATGGTTTAGGACTCATAAATCACGGATTTTTCGTAACCGCTCGTAACACTATTTCTCCTGCTTTCCCTCCCATGTTCTCAGTTCGTTCTCTGGCAATGGCTTGAAAAAACCTTCGGGCAAAATAATTTTGCCTTTGAGAACATCGGGCTGCCGTTTGCCCTGAGGCTTACAACTGACAAGCCGCGCAACCGGCTTCCCTCTGCGGGCTATCACGATTTCCTCGCCTGCCTCAACCCGCGCCAAGAGGCGGGACAGGTGGGTTTTGGCTTTGTGAACATTCATGATGGACATAACTAAACAACCTCCAACTCGGTTTGTAGACAAAAATATAGCCAGGATTTTCCGTTGACGGCAAGGCCGAGCAAATCAGCACATCACGTAGTTCCCCCGCACATTACCTTGCCAGCCACTGCTTCCCGTATACCCGCACTGTTCATCCAGAGCCCAATGAATCTCCGATGCGCTTTTCCTAATAACTCACCACAAATACAACTAGCACTCAAAATGAATTATGATTTGGCAAACGAAATCAGGGAATCATAGCTGTCGGCATCAGCCTCACGCAGTGCCGCAATATAGCGTTTGCGGACATCTTCAGGCGCAGCAAGGTCGGCACCGCCGCCCCATGTGAGTTTTTCTCCACCATATTTGGCAACTATTACATCGGCAAACAAGCGCGCGTGTCTACCGTTGCCGTTCGGAAAAAGGTGAATTTTCACTAACCGGTGATGGAAAACAACGGCCAGTTCAGTAATGCCGTAGGTATCGCGCTCCAACCAATAAGCAGCATCGTCCAGCAAGTTGCGAAGTCCGGTCTGGATGTAGAGGTAATCAACGCCGATATTTTTGTTGGATTTTCGGTATTGACCTGCCCATTTCCAGACTCGACTATACATGCGCCTATGAAGGTTCAGGATGAATTTCTCCGTAAAAACATTCTGTTTTGATGCCAAAACAGATTTCCGCATTACCCATCTCCGGGCCTCAAGAATATTTTCCTGCTCGAAACGGTCCAGATCTTCACGCGTCAATATGGTGGGAATGAGATATTCCTTCTCTTCCTCGCCAAGCGGAGTCTGGCCCTCTGTGTAGTGATACTGAACCATTTCAGTCCCACAGGCTGATGGCAGGGTTGCGCACCAACTCATCGGCGATTTGGGCGGCTTTCTCCTGCCTGTCGCCTACCTCCTGCGCTTCAAGCATCATGCTGTGGTCCACAGGATCAACAATATCACGAGCCTTTCTAAGCGCCTGCCTACGCACGATGTTCCGCAAGGAACCCTCATTGGGAACAAAAACATAAACGAGCCTGCAGTCTAATGCTTCAGCCGCTTTGCGAAGCGACTTAAGTGTAATCGCATCATTGATCTCGTTTTTCTCCAAACGAGCGGCGGATTGCTGCGTGATGCCCATACGTTCCGCCATCTGGCGAACACTCATGCCAAGCGAGGTGCGGATAGCACGCATCCAGCCGCCCGAGGGACGGTTACAAACACTCACTCTGGAGAGGTGATCATCCAGCGTCTGCAATTGCATATACTTAAATTTGTTTGTCATATCACAGCCTGTATTCTGTAAGTAAAGCCAATGTTAACAGAATAAAAGCTGTAAGTCAAGAATGAAATTACAGAATATAATCTGTGATTAATTTAAGTTTGATTTTCCAGAGCACTTTGACAATAATGCCGAAAACAATATAGAAGCAGCCAAGTTCTGTAATTGCAGATCCGTTTTGCTTGCTGAATTACATTCGTGGTTTCAAGTTTGAAACGCAACTTTTGAAGTAGATTAAAAGGGCAAGTTGCAGTAATCTTCGCAACTCTCTCTTAACTACCAGATCAAAAGGAGCGTTTGAATGAGAAAACCAAAGCAACTTACCCTGGAACAAAGAT
>CAYSDX010000085.1:0-23298 GCA_964429945.1 uncultured Spirochaetia bacterium
CTTATACTTCGACCCTGGCGGAGCAGATATTGAGTGCGCTTAATAAAACCAACGCAGTCAAGGTTGTTGACTTTGATTCTGCCAAGTGCGGTTCCAGCTGAGCTGGGCGCGGGTATCAGGTTTCCTTTTTCGCCCGCTTGGCGCGTTTCCGGAAAATATACCGTATTGCTCTTCTCTGCAATGCGGTCCGGTCTTTTCAGTTTCCCTGCGTTCTCTCCGCCCGCCGCGGTTCAAGCATCTCCGCGAGAATTCAGTATAATTTTTCCATGAGTTCCCGGACCCCCCTTATGAACCAGTACCTCCGCGTAAAAAAGCAACACCCCGACGCGATACTCCTTTTCAGGCTGGGGGATTTCTACGAAATGTTCTACGACGACGCGAAGGTCGCGTCTGAAATACTCGGGATAGCCCTCACCTCGAGGGACCGCTCGAAGAAAAACCCGGTGCCCCTCTGCGGCGTTCCCTTCCACAGCGCCGAGTCCCACATATCGAAGCTTCTCGCGAGCGGAAAGAAGGTGGCGGTCTGCGAGCAGACAGGCGACCCGAAGCGGACGAAAGGGATCGTGGAGAGAAAAGTCGTGAGAGTTCTCACCCCCGGGGTCGTTCTTGATCCGGAGAACCTCGAAGGAAAAAGCAACAATTTCCTCGCGTGCGTCGCGGAAGAAGAGGACGGCTTCGGGCTTTCTTTCTCCGACATCTCGACCGGGGAGTTCCGCACCTCCTTTTTCCCCTCGCGGGAGGACCTTCTCTCGGAGCTTTCTCACATAGGACCGAAAGAGATACTCATCCCGGATCAGGACGCGGATCCCCCCTGGCTCAAATCGCTGCTTGACTCAAATCCCCGAACTCTTGTGACCAGGGTCGGTTCCTGGAAGTGGGAGCTTCAGAGATGCGCGGAAACCCTGAAAGATGGTTTTTCGGTGCTTACCTTGGAGGCCGCGGAGATCGAGAAGAGACCGGGGTGCGTTCTTTCCTGCGGGGTGCTTTTCGATTACCTCCGGGAAACGCAGAGGGATTACCTGCCGCGGATAGAGTTCCCGAGGTACTACGATACCGTCGACTACATGAAAACAGACGAGTGGACCGCGAGGAACCTTGAGTTAAGAGCCTCAACCGAGGGATCCCGGAAACATTCCCTGCTCGGCGTGATGGACGAGACCCGCTCCCCCATGGGCGCGCGCCTGCTTCGCCGCTTTATGAGCTACCCGCTGCTCGACATAGAAGAAATAAAAAAAAGACAGGAGGCCGCGGGGGAACTGCTGGAGCGCCTCTCCGCAAGAGAAGAGATCATGGAGGCGCTCGGGCGGGTCGGGGATCTCGAGAGGCTCATCCACAGGATCGAGACCCCGTCCGCGAGGCCCAGGGATATCGCCTCGCTTCGGGATTCCTCGTTCTGCGTGGAGAAGCTCCGCGACGCCATGCGGGACCTTCGCTCGGAGGCCCTTGTTTCCCTTCGGGAGAGGATGGATGATTTCCGGGATCTCCGGTCCTATCTCGAGGGGGCGCTTGCAGAGACCCCGCCCGCCCTCGCGCGGGAGGGGGGAGTGATAAGGGATGGCTTTTCCCCCGAGCTTGACCGCCTCCGCAAGATCCAGAGCGACGGGCGCAGATGGATATCCGGGCTTGAGGGGCGGGAGAGGGAGCGGACCGGGATAGCCAACCTCAAGATCGGCTACAACAGGGTGTTCGGCTACTACATCGAGGTTACAAACTCCAAGCTTTCCCTGGTTCCCGAGGACTACTCGAGAAGACAGACCCTGGCGGGAAGCGAGCGCTTCATCTCCCCCGAGCTCAAGGAGTGCGAAGAGCAGATACTCACGGCCGCCGAGAGAATAACCGAACTTGAAGCAGAGCTTTTCGAGGGGGTGCGCGTGCGCGCGGCCGCCGGGGCAAAGCGGATAAAGGCCACGGCGGCGGCGGCGGCCGAAACAGACGTTTTCTGCTCCATGGGAGAGATCGCCTCGCGCTACGGCTACTGCCGCCCGGAATTTGTCCCTAATCCCACAGTCGAGCTCAGAGACTCCCGCCACCCCGTCGTGGAGAGGATAAACCTTGAGAAGGGCTTTGTTCCGAACGACGTCGCTCTGGATTCAGAAGCTGACCGCTTCATGATCATCACGGGGCCCAACATGTCGGGCAAGTCGACCCTCATAAGGCAGGTGGCCCTCATATCTCTCATGGCCCAGATGGGAAGCTTCGTCCCGGCGAGGGCGGCGCGCCTCGGGGTGGTCGACCGGATATTCTCAAGGGTCGGGGCGTCTGACAACCTCACGGCGGGGCGGTCAACATTCATGGTCGAGATGGTCGAGACGGCACACATCCTGCAGAACGCCACCCCGAGGAGCCTTGTAGTGCTGGATGAGATCGGGCGGGGCACCAGCACCTTTGACGGGATGAGCATAGCTTGGGCGGTATCGGAGTATCTCTACGACCTGGGTCCCCTCACCCTGTTCGCCACCCACTACCACGAGCTATCGAACCTGGCGGACGTAAAGGCGGGGATCACCAACTCCAACGTGTCGGTAAAGGAAGAGGGAGGAGAGATACTGTTTCTCCGGAAGCTCGTCCCGGGCGCGACGAGCCACAGCTACGGCATACAGGTGGCCCGGCTTGCCGGGGTTCCCGCGAAGGTTCTTAACTCCGCCAGGAAAGTCCTTTTTTCCCTTGAGAAGTTCAAGGCCGGGCTCTCCCAGTCGATGCTCGGCGGGCAGCTTCTTTTGTTCGACGCGGAGCCGGAGGGGGATTCCGAGGCTGAGTTTCGGAAGGAGGAGCTTCTTGCGGAGGATCTGGCAGCCCTTGATCCCATGAACATGACCCCGATTGAGGCGCTGGCGAAGCTCGTCGAGCTTTCTGAGAAGGCGAAGAAATAAGATGCTGATTGTCTACCTCGTTACCCAGATTTTCCTTCACAGTTCAATCTTGTTTGATTCGGCAGACAAAAGCTCGAGAAATTTGATTTCGGGAGCGAGAAACTCCGCGGCGACAGCGTTGCCAAGGAATTTCGGTTTCCTGCTTACTTTCCAGCTTTGTGTCGGATATGCTGGATTTACTCATCCATATGTGGGGCAGTTCATGTAGAAGACTCAATATCTGGGGATTGTTTTATGATAACCTCAGCGTTATAATTCAATTATAAGTTGGGAAGAAGGAAGGCCGATGAAGGAAAATTCTCCATATCTCTCTAACATTTTATTCTGCCAGCAAATACTAAAAACAGAAGGAGAGGGAAAAGACAAGCTTACAAGCTTAATGAATATCTTTGATAATTTGGTTATTTCCACGAATGCCCCGGATTCGGCAAAAATATCGATTCCGGTTGAGTGTTATTTATTTACAAAGCTGGTGGACGAGAGCCCAAGGGAAAACTATCAACTTGTTATTGAAATACTGGCTCCTTCCAGAAAAAAGCTTTTACAAATTACAGGAGATTTGCGGAATGAAAATATCAGTAAAGCTGGCCACATTGGAGACATACTGCAACCCTTGTGTTTTAAAACCGATGAGGATGGAGACCATCTAGTAGTTATCAGGTTTCAAGATCAAATTATTGGACAAGAAACATTGCAAATCTCTCGTGAATTCACCCCCGACCCTTGAATTCAGACAGGAGAAAATCTATGGAAATTGAACTTATTGTATTTTCCAACAACCCTAGCTGTAGCCGACTTACTTACGGCAAATCCTTTTATTCCGAGGGAGATTTTTCCGCTCCCAGATCAAGTGTTATCCGCTGTTTTAGTCAAAAAAATGAAATGGTGGTAATAGATGAAAAAAAGGAAGATCAGCTTTCCTTCACGCAACGGTACGAAGTTAAAGAATCTGTAAGGAAGTTGCTGAAAATTGCGGGAGAGGAGAATTGGGATAGAGAAGACGCCCTGCCCATACTCCCGGAAAATGTGGAAATTGCGCAAAGCGTTGTGGACTTGTTTCCCTCATCCGATTTCTTGCCCGAGGTTTCCGCAACTCCTCATGGTGAAATAGATTTCGACTGGATTATCTCAAAAAATATTATGTTAACCCTCAGCGTGTGTCCCACAGGCAGAATTGCGTATTCAGGCATCTTCACCATAGAAGGAAGTGAAAAGTGGAACGGCCAGTTACCCTCTGATGTTGTCTGTTGGCTTGCCGGTTTACAAAAAATGCCAGCAGAAACAAATGAATAATCCCCTAGCTCGCTTCGCTGTAGAAAGAGGTAAAATAAGAGAGAAGGCCGGAGAAACAGTGGTTGATCCTCGATTATTCGAACCCAACAAGCAATTGCTTCTGTCCGTGCAGCGGATAGGGAGTCTGACATGCACCGAGATAAAAGAAACGGGGGTTAATGTTGTCAGAGAACACAAAAGTGCAAGACATCTTTACGGATGGGCACAATTCCCCCAAGATACTGTAAGTGAAATTGGTCTTGAAATTGATGACGACCCGCCGCCGTCTCTGCATTCCAACATAAAAGGCTGGCCGGAAGAAAAAGAAAAACGGGCGACTCTGAGACGTGAATTGGCGCGGAAGTCAAAACCGGTACTGCTGGAGGAAAAAATTGCCGTTGAAAAGGAGCGGAGGAACTGAACTTTGCCTGATCAGAGAAGACTTGTCCTGCGCAAGGAATCCCCGCCAACGGCCCACCATACGGTGTTTGCTGAATAGACGGCGATTTTCCGTGATTTTGCCGGTATTTATGCTGAAATGAAATCATAGCTTTTCCACATGTCCGAAAAAAAGAGTGGACAATTCTTGCCACAGTTAAGGGCTCTTGCTCCGCCCCGGCGCGGCAAGACGCATAAGCACAGCCTGGCGAAACAACCGCCCCGCCATCCTGCTGCGAGCTCCCCACACCCTGTCAAAACCCAACTGACCGTACAGCTCTCCGAACACTTCATGGAACCCAAGCTTAAAACGGGACTCCTCTTCAAGCTTGCGGGCATCCTCTATGGGCAGAGGCCCTTCATCCTGCCTGCTCCTGCGCAGTTCCATAAGCTTCCGCGCCCTGTCCTCTGCGGGAAACAGTGACGGCTCCATACTCTGCTTCAGTCTGTTCTTCTCAACCTCAGCGGCTCGCAAAAGGGCTTCAAGGGGTTCCCCTGGGGGAGCAGAGCCTATGTGACGCACTATCTTCTGTCGAGGTTCCCCTTTTGAATTCTTGTATGAACGTACTATCTGCACTGAGACGTTGCCTGTGGTTTGGCGTTTAACCTTGCGAACGAACACGTGGGTAAGTATATATGAGGGAGGAGAGAAGTTAAGGACAAAATAAGACTGAACACTACAAAACAGCTTAAAAACCCAAACCAGTATTTACAGGCAGTTACGCTACCCAGATACTCTGCTTGCCCCAAAATGTGCTGAAGTCAGGAAACATCTCCTCATCGCCCTCCGCCTTGCTGTTTAACATTGCGAGTATCTGTTTTGAGTTAGACATTTCATCCGCCCCTGAAAGAGAATCTAAACTCTACTTTCTTCTTTTTGGCTTCGGTTCAAGATTGGGCCGGTATTCAACTCCTAATTCTTTGTAAGTTCTCTGCCGTAATTCATGTTGTACGTTATGTTTGTTCAGGTAGTTTTGCGTCACTATAGACAAAAGGCGTTTTGCCACTTCATTCCGGTCTTTGTCAAACATCCTGAAAAGTTTACTCATCTTGTCTACATCCTTTTTCCGAAGCGTTTTAGCCGTTCCCAGAGCGAAGAAAAAATCAATCAGATCATACGCTGGGGTATTTTTCTTGCCACAAGCTTCAGTCACTACTTCCGCTAGTTCCGGCTTCCTGATAGAAGTTACTATCTTCCCAATAATAACAGCAACCAGAAAGAAGCAGTACGCGCGAATTAGGCTTCTCAGGCGATTCTCTGTTTTCATAACATCCTTTGAGGAATTGATCTCCTTGAACCTTTTCACCAAATAATCTTCCAGTTCACGCATGCTTTTATTGTCAACAAATAAGGTGACAATGCGAAGCCCCGCATCTGCTATAGTGGTCACTATCTCTTGAAGCTTTTCCTTTGAGAAACTTCCATACTTGTTTTTAAGTATCTGTCCCAGTATTTCCATATTCTTTAGTGACTTGTATAAAGAATCGGTGTCTTCGTCTTCATACTCTTCTTCGTGTATAATCGACTCTGTAGAATCCGCTTTTTCTCTTACTTCTCTTTCCGACTTGCGTTCTTCTTCTACTGACCGTTTAGATATTATTTTGCGGGGAATTTCCGTCAAAGCACTCAATAACGGCTTTGTCTCATCCACGGTTAGTTTCGCGACGGGCAGGTGTCCCATTGCAATCATCGTATGGAGCAATATGGTCTCAATGAGATCGTCATCATGGGTGTGATGGATCGTAAAGATTAATATGTAGCGATTATCCCGCAAGTAACTCTTCTCGGCTATTTGTTCTAAGGCGACCTTATGCTCTTCATAATTACGAGCAAAGAAGTTTCCAAGAAAGAAATAATAGACAAAAGAGTAGGAAAATTGGTGTTTTCCGCTTGGCTCCACCACAATGATGCCTCCCACTTTAAGCCGATTAATAACTGATTCTTTTATAACAAATTTCTCTCGGTATTCCTTTACGAAGCTATTGAAAGTTGCTTGTAAACCTTCTTCCTTATTGCTAAACACGCCAAATGCAAAACGAGTCAGAAAGTTAAAGGCGGAATCTATGTCATCTTTTGTAATTCCGCACTTGAGCAACTGGGCGGTAATCAGCGCTTGATAACAGTGCCCATAAGCCGTTATCCGCAAATCCTGAGGCATGAAACCTTCATAGGTTTGAAGGATTGATAGAATGTAAAATGGGTAGCGCGGCACAATTTTATTGTTGTGTATTATCGAATTCAGGTCGTGTTCTATACGGTCTACCTCGCCATGGCTGACCTCCGGGTCGTGGAGACTCTTCCAACGTCTTATAAGATATTCCTGCTGTAAATGGGTAAAATACTTTACAGACAGGAGTTCATAGTCGGCGAGCTTCTCTTCGCTTCTGAAGTACGACAGGTAATCGTCTTCCGATGTTGCAATAAAAACACGGTCGAAATGTTCCCTCGCAAAATCTAGAAACTCCAAGCGAGAATCACTGTTGAGATCATCAACTACCAGAGTCTTGTTCCGCTGTTTCTTCCAGACCTCATAATTGCCGTAAAATTGTTCATTAAACTTCTTCCCTAGGAAGGCATCGTGGTTTTTGGGACTTCTGATTTCCCTTCCTGAAATCAGTAAGACCGGGGAGGTCTTTGCAAGACATTCAAGAAATATCTTTCTGCATATCGTGGTTTTTCCGCTCGTTTCCTCGCCCTGAAGAATCAGATGATTGCCAGCACTC
Organism: uncultured Spirochaetia bacterium; assembly: GCA_964429945.1. Lineage (GTDB taxonomy): Bacteria > Desulfobacterota_D > UBA1144 > Nemesobacterales > Nemesobacteraceae > Nemesobacter. The sequence continues at coordinate 7,305 of CAYSDX010000085.1, forward strand.
CACAGTTTATCAAAGCCTGAAACTCGAACATCGTCCTGCTCTTTCAAGTGAACTATATTGGGAAACACGAAGATGTCTTCGAGTCTTACGTCATCCTTGTTCTGGGATATAAATTCAATTTTTCTCAACTTGTTTTCAAATTCGCTTTTAACTGAAAATTCCATTTCTTTGATTACCAACTTTATACCTTCATATATGTCAAGGAATGCTTCCTCCTTGTTAGGCCAATCCGCAATTGGTCTTCCATCTTTAGGCAGTGCCATTAATTCCGAGATTTCCTTAATATCTTTCCACGCACAGGAAGTTAGCACAATCGGTATAACTGTTACGCCCTTTTCCGATAATCGAAGCGCTCCCTCCATTTCTTCTTTGCAGCTTCTTGATGCGAGATAATTTGAACTCAACAAAAGCAGTATAATGTCAGAAGACGACATTTCGTTCCTGATTTTACCGCTGAACTTAGTACCGGCTGTTAGTTTTCTATCATGCCACTGGTCAAGCAGTCCGTTCTGCGTCAATAAAGATAGATGTTTTGCAATCTCGTCGCGAAAGTTTTCGTCCTCGTGTGAATAGCTATAAAACAATTTCTTCACTGTTTTTTCTCCCTCATCCTTCTCTCAGAAATTGCCAGCGGAAATTTTTTCACTATATGGCAACTTCTGCTTTGCGTGAATAATACGGGATGTAGGCCTTATCTCACGCAACGAAGCACGCAGCTTTTCACTTTCCCCAGGATGGTAGGTACTTATATAACCTACCTCCCCGGACAATCTCTCCCAGCGTTTACGATAATCAGCATCCGAACGGTTCCCTATGGGTTCTTTCCCCAGTCGGAATATACCGGCTCGTACTCCTTTGCGCCTACGTTTCGGGACGGTTGGTTTTCTTCCGTTTACCACTAAACCCGTAACAGTCATTGGCTGACGGCGACCGAGTATCTCATGCTTGCTGCGCTTTGGTGCGAATCCTCTGGAAAAGAGCATTGCGTAAATTCTCGAGATTACATCGTGCTTCTGCTTGTCGTTCATGCGATGTCCGCTCGATACGGTAACATCGTCCATGTAACGGCTGTAAGAATAACCCTGCTGCTCAAGTGAAAACACCAAATCCGGTTCCGCATCCCAGAATGCCAAATTCGCCAGGTATGAACTGGTCTTCCAGCCTTGGGGCAGATGGTTCCGGTAAGTAGTCAGACGGGTCAGGATATCGGCTATTTCAGGGGAAAACCGAAAGCAGTACTGCCAGACATTCTTAACAATTTCTTCACTTGCATTGGGGAAGAAATCTTTTATGTCCTCAGTGATAATCAACTTCTTTGCGGAATGGATACCGGCATGAGTACGGCAGCTTCGAGGTTGTGCCGGGTCTGCTATTCCACCCTGTATATAATACGGATAATCAACTTTCCTGAATATTCGGTTTTTAATCATCCCATGTATGTTCTTCAGTGGCCGCGCGGCGTCATGGGTTTGTCTCAGTTGTCCGTTTCTTTTTCGAATACTTTTCCCCGGCCTGTAAAACCGGTCTGCATTTTCGGCAATATACAGCAAAGAGGATTCCTTGATCGAAAGCAGTGAAGCCAAGGAGGAAACCTTGGCAATGGGGGAAATGTTTATAACGGTACGTCTATTTCTGGACATGCAATTTCATCAAATCCATTATGTGTCTGGACAGGTCTTCAATGTGCCTTGCCGTCAACTCGGGGATTTCTTCTTTTTCCGTAGCGAGGAAAATAAGAACGCTCAGGGGAATTTCCAGAGTTCGAGCTATTGACTCTATGGTTGAAATACTTGGCTGACGCTCGTTTTTTTCCAGAAGACACAGATAAGATACTGACAGACCGGCACTATCGGCTAATCGAGATTGCGTCATGTTGCGCAAGCTTCGACACTCTTTTATAGTTGCACCCAGATTCATGATCAAGTCGTAAAAGAATAAAAAGGATTGTTGCGTTAATCGTCAGACAGAAAATCTATCAAAGCCTCAATGCTTGGAAACATCTTCAAAAACTTGCCAAGACCATTCAAAATCTTGTTTGCGTCTTCAGGCTTTCTGCCTTCTACCATAGACTGGAGTTGGTCTATAACCTCATCCAGTCGGACTTTAACGCTGGGGTCCGCTGTGTCACGTATAGACGCCTTCACCTCTATGAGGATATTCAGCATCTTCTTTGACATTTCTTTTTCAAACATCTTTACCACCTCCTTGCCTTATAGGCGAATTTTTTCGGGCACAATCACCCAGTCGCCATGCGATTGGACCGAAAAAAGACACAGCGTAATCCCGCAATCCCTCTTATTTCAGTCGCATACTTTTATGCGGTCTATCTTCCACAGGTTCCAAGGGCTCACACGCTTGCCCGCCGGCATATTCCGGTCGGGAGAGAATCTATCTTCTACAAGTCTGAAAGATAAAGATATCTCTGCCCTCACTGTCTGCTTCCGTAAGGATGCTTGCGCATCGACCAAGCTAAAAAGCCTGGCCTTTAACAAGTCCAATCTCGGAGGTGTTGTCAAAGAACGTCTGAACTATTAGTTCAGCTAAGACAGCATACTACGCAATATTTACTGAAAGTCAATTTTTTTTCTGAAAGAAAATAAAAATCGGAACTGCTAGGACTTCATGTCTCTGAGCACAGCGTAAATAACTCGAAGCAGCTTGTGCGCAGAAGCCACAATTGCCCTTTTGTAACCCCGCCTTATCGCAATTCCCCTGCAGTGGGAATGGAACTGACTGCTCTTTGTTCTCGCGGCCCCCTGGGCGCATTCAACAAGCACCTCCTTGAGCGTCTTGTTTCCCATCCGAGTCTGCGAGCTTCTTCGTTTCCCCGCGCTCTCGTTGTTCCCCGAACAAACGCCGCTCCACGAAGCCAGATGTTCTGCCGAGGGAAAAACTCCGGGAATTATAAAACCTTACTTGACAAACTAAACTCCTTGACAACCTAGACGGGCGTAAAATATACTTGACAGTACCAAATAGGAGGTTCAGCATGGATATTCTGGCTAACGTTCTAGCTTTTTACAATGAAGATGAAAAGATATGGAATGCCGTGGCTTTGGAAATGGATATATGGGGAGAAGGGGCAACTCCAGAAAAGGCGATAGAAGATTTGAATGACTTGGTATGTATGCAAATCTCTTTTGCGTATGCTATGAACAGTCCGCAAATGATTTGGCGTAAAGCGGAAGCTAAGTATTGGGAGATGCTAGATACCGCTCGCACAATAGAGTTAAGACATCGTTTAGATCTTCCAGAAGACCCCTTCGGGATACAAAGAGACAAAGTTCGGACTTCAGGCGTTCCTTTCCCTTCTCCACAAGTAATACACAAAAAAAACAAAGAGTTTATTGAAGCACCTTAAATGTATACTTTCCGGACCCTTAAACGGAAACTTAAAGAAATAGATCCCGCATTTTACTTTTCCAAGAATCGTGGTAAAGGCAGTGAGCGTATGATATACCATCCGAATATAAACGGCAGAAAGGAATCTTATCCGGTCAAATGTCACGGAGAAGGTGATGAAATTTCTAAAGGTACACTCGGAGCAATAAAACGGCGTTTCAATCTTAAAGGAAAACTGTAACTTTCGGAGTATACATAAGAAAATTACCTCCGAGACTTGAGGGAGTGAATGCCAACGAAAACCGATAAAAGGTTTGTAATTCCCATTCTTTATAATTCGAGCTGGTATTCACCGGAAACGCCGCGAAGAGGTTCATAGAGGACTTAAGGACTTCCTGTCTTTTATCAAGCTTAAATTTTATGTATACAGCGAATTTCTTTTTTTAAGATTTCTCCTCGATTTTTTTGCCTCTCTTTTCTTTCTTTTCGACGATTTCATTTCTCTCAGATCTCCGTTTGCTCCGCAACGTTTCCCAGGGGTTCCCTGAACTCCTTGTCGAACAGCTCTCCTTTTTTCAGAATGGTGCAGGCTACAGACAAAATACGGTCGCATACAGTACGAGCGGACCTGCTATGATTATGACCTTTTGCCTTAAGCTCTTCGTACTTGGCCTTGCTCACCGGATCGTGGATTGCCGCTATCCCGCCCAGAACATGAAACGCGTTGGAGAGGGTCTCGCATACAGCTCTTCGCATGATAACCTGTTTTGTCTTGCCTGACTGCCTCGTCACAGGGGCAGTACCTCCAAGACATCGAATTGCATCGAGGTCTCTGCCGCGTACAAGACTCCAGGCCGAGGCAATCATAGCCGTAAGCACTGCGGGTCCCACACCAGGAATGGACATGAGTATCTCGATATCTGTCGGTCCTTCTCCCTCGGCCTTGAGCTTTGAGTTCATGGACTCAACAGCCTGCTTGATAGAGTCTTCGGTCTCCTCGAGCTGACGGTCTATCACTTTCATGCGTTCAATTATCATTTTTATGTGTCGAACGCAGCTCTGTATGGTTGCCTCGCTTACGTTTATCTTCTCAGCGCGCAATATGCTGAGCACTTCCTCCGCGGTAAGACGCTTCACCCTGTTGCGCTTGAGGATGCTCTGTACCGTTGAGACCCTTTTTCTCTTTGTAGAGTCAGGACAGGGGATAAGCTCCCACAGCTCCAGGTGCCATGCTCTTATCTCTTTGTCCAGGATCTCTGTGAACTGGGGGTAGTACCTCCAGAGCAGCTCACGGAAACGGTTTATGCAACGGACGCGTTCTGCGACGAGTTCCTGTCTGGTTTTATTGAGTTCCCGCAGCACTATCACGTCGGGGTCTTGGGGCTCAATGCTGCGGAAGCTGGAACGATCCGTTCTGAGCGCAGAGGCAGGCACCTGCGCGTCTCTTCTGTCATCCTTGGCACCTGAGACGCAGAATCTGTCCCTGAAGCGGTCAAGCTGCTTGGGGTTTACGGAATAAACCTCAAAGCCCTGTTCAAGGAGGGTTTCAACGACAGGGCCGTGGTTCACCTCTATAGCCACAGCTATATCAAAGGCTTCAGATTCTGAGACCTTCATCATCCACTGCGCCATTTCAAAAAAGCCGACGCCGGAGTGCTTGAAGCTTCTCTGTGCGATCAGGGAACCTTCGCGGTCAATGACGCAGACCTGGTGGGAATCTTTTCCCCAGTCAACGCCCGCAAAAAATAGAGATTTATAATTCTTCATGTAACTTAATACCTCCTATTGATTCGGGTTAGCCGTGATGTTTGTCAGGTCCAGTACTGGTGCTCGATGGCACGAATTTCCTGTTGGACATTTGTCACGGTGAAGACTGACCGAGGCGCTTGTCCTTGATAGGCGCTCTTTGGCGCAGGAGAGAGCAGGCTGCTCTCGGTCAGGCAACCCGTGATATAAGTTAAACTTGTTTTTCCAGCTCGACAAAAATACTGAACTGTTATTGCAGCTCTTTGCGCGTCTCTGATGAAAAGTGCCGCGGCGCTCCGGGGCGGCTTGTGGCCCCAGAATGCCCGATTTGCCCCCGAAGAACCCCGATCTCTGGAAAAAAGTCCATTTAAACGCCCTGTGGCGCGTTGTTGCGGGCGTCTGAGGGGTAGAGGTCGGGTCGTTTTCGGGTTCTTGGGGCCGATATTCCGTCGAGAATCCGGGGTTTTTCTGTCTTTTATCAAGTCCTGACTGTTTCTCTGTGTTTCCTCCTTTGAGTTCTGTCGATTTCAGTTTGATTCGCGAGTTATGCGGCGACATCCAGAGTTTATCGTGATGTTTGTCGTACCCAGTACTGGTGCTCGGTGGCACAAACTTCCTATTGGACATTTGTCACGGCGTTTAATAGACGCGCCGGTCTGACTTCTCAAAAAACACGTGAATCAATCAAATTTGTTTTTTCGGTTGATTTAAGCTTTGTAAAAGGTACTGGAGAGAGCATCCTCATATGAAGCTCATAGTGCTTGAAGACGGTCCTGCTTCAAACGCTCCTCATATAAGGCATCTGATGAGCAATGACCTGAGGTTTATACTCGGCGCAAAAGAGCAAAAATTAGAAGGTGTATGTTCTCTATCACAACAAAAAAAGAGAGAAATTATTCTTGTTTTTTCTCCTCATATGTGGTAGGAAAATCGGAAGTTGGGCTTTGGACCGAAGGAGGGTTTTTCCGATGAATCAATTAACTCATGTTCTAGGGCAGGAAGTAAACAAGAAATTAGAGGAATTGGGGTTAGATCAAAAAGAGTTGCGCGAGGCTGTTCGTCAAGGGCAGTTTGCTTTTTTCACCTGTACAGAAAATCATCCACCTATAGCTCGCGGCATATGGGCATGGGGCGAAACAGTACGTGCGTTACGAGAATACCTGCTGCCGAAAGGGTGGAAATCCTCCGACGAGAAGAACTACTCCCTTGTAATCAGCCCAGACAGCCGAATTGCAATCGCGGTATGTACCGGCGATGAGAATACCGGAGTCCCCAGTGCTACGCCCTCGAATAAAGCCCATAAAGGCCCAAGCACGATGGAAGCCATTAGGTACAACCAGCTTGAACTGGGACTGCCACCAGAAACTTCATTGCCATCACTACCAGCGAGGACAGATTACCACCAGAATCAACAGGTGACATGGATACTGCTGGTTCACCGTGCAACCGATGAGGTGCGTTGTGAGCTGTCTTTGCCGACATCATTTGGAACCGGACAAATCGACAACTGGAAAGAACGAATCCTGCTCAAATCAATCCCGTTGAACGACGACCACATCCAGATTACGCAACCGGAAGCTCAAGACATACGTGTAACAGTCAAGCGGAAAACGTGAACAACAAAGTGTTGTTTAATCCATCGAGACTTACTCTGGCACGCAAACGGCGGGGTCTGAACATCGCCCGTCTTGCCGTCAAGGTCAGTGTCGACCCGAGATCCATTTCGGCATATGAGAAAGGAGAATTCAGTCCTGAAGATGACAAGCTGCGAGAAATCTCCAGAGCACTGCATTTCCCCATTGGGTTTTTTTTCGGTGATGACTTGGATCAGCCTACTCCGGACAGCGTAAGCTTCAGAGCGCTTTCCAGGATGACAGCTTCCCAGCGTGATACAGCTTTAGGTGCCGGGGCAATCGCCCTGTCATTAAATAAGTGGATCGAAGCACAGTTTGACTTGCCTTCTGTCGAGCTTCCTGATCTCAGTCAGGCGGAGAACCCTGAAGCTGCCGCTTATGCTCTACGCCACCATTGGAAACTAGGCGAGATGCCTGTCAAAAACATGGTACATTTGCTCGAAGCAAAAGGAGTACGGGTGTTCTCTCTGGCGATTGATGCCTACGAGGTTGATGCTTTCTCAATGTGGCACGGAAGCAAGCCATTTGTTTTCCTCGAAACGAAAAAATCAGCCGAGCATGGTAGATTCGATGCAGCACATGAGTTAGGTCATTTAGTTTTGCACAGGCATGGGGCACCTCAGGGGCAAAGCGCCGAACGCGAAGCGAATACCTTCGCATCGGCATTCTTGATGCCTAGGGCAAGCGTACTAGCTAATGTACGCAGTAGTCTCATCACGGTTGATCAACTTATTAAGCTTAAAAAATACTGGACGGTCTCTGTTGCTGCGCTGGCATACCGACTCCACAGTCTTGGAATACTGACAGACTGGCACTACCGGAGGCTTTTCATAGAAATCGGGTCTCGCGGGTACCGTAAGCGGGAACCGGAAGAAGCCAAGAGGGAAACTTCTCAGGTCTTTGCCAAAGTGTTTGAGTTGCTGCGTAGCGAAAATGTACTTAAAAGGGATATTGCTTCGGCACTTTGCGTTCCGGCCGCAGAGATCGAACAACTGGTTTTCGGCCTTACTTTGGTAGAATCGGCAACTGATGGTGAGTCACCTTGCTCTAACAGCCAGCGTCCGCAACTCAGAATTCTAAGCAAGAATGACTAACGTCATTTTCGACTAATTGGTTGGAGATTATATAGATGACTACACAGAAATTTGAAGAATCTGTTGATACTCAACTTCATAGTTCAAAGGATATCATCATATGCGTATAAAATCCATAAGACTGAGGAACGGTTACAAGCGTTTCAAAGATCTCACAATTGATCTTGGCAAATTTCCTTCTCGTATCATCGCTTTAGTTGGACCAAACGGGTGCGGTAAAAGCAGTGTTTTCGATGGAATGCTTTTTCTTCAGACCGCTTACGTAGGACAGCTGGGACAAACAGGGGATAAAGGGTACCTCTACCATTCGCTTTATCAGCAACCTGGCTACAACTACCAGAATATTGAGATAAATTTCACTGATGGCACTTTTGCAGAAATATTCAATCGTAAAGAATCACTCGGCAACCAGAAAACCTTTTTTTCGTTTCGCAGCCCTTACCGCCACAACCCGGAAGTTAAAATTTCAGAAACAATAGCAATTGATGAGATTACACACAACAACTATGGAGCTTCTACTACAAACGCTCTTGACGAAAAAATGGAGAACAACTATCGACGCCTGCAAGCAAAATTCAGTGAGTATCGCGATAAAAACGATGTTAGACCGTCTGAAGCTCAAAACCACATTGTTGGTGAATTGAACAGCGCGCTGACTAACTGTCTTGGTTTAAAGATTTCCAGTTTGGGTGATATCCAGTCCGGAAAAGGAACAATTTATTTCACAAAACCGGATCAGACTGACCCATTTGAATTTAACGTTCTTTCCGCTGGAGAAAAAGAGGTTGTAGACATACTCCTTGACCTTTATCTTCGAAGAGACGACTACAATGACACCATATTCCTTATTGATGAGCCTGAACTTCACCTTAATACAGCAATTCAGAAAAGACTGCTTGTTGAGATCAACAAGCTTGTCGGTAAAAACTGCCAGATATGGATAGCGACCCATAGTATAGGTTTTCTTCGGGCACTTCAGGATGATCTCAGCGATGATTGTCAGGTTATCCACTTTAAACCAAATACTGACTTTGCAGATTCCCCCCATACACTTCGCCCAATCTTAAAGACACGTCATAACTGGATCAATATGTTTGAGACAGCACTTGATGACCTTGCTGGCCTCATTATTCCCAAGCGCCTCGTGTATTGTGAGGGAAAGGCTGAAACAAAAAATGGGAAAGAAAACGGACTTGATGCCCAGGTATACAACAATATTTTCAGCGAAGCTTATAGCGACACTCTTTTTGTCTCCAGCGGGGGAAATACGGAACCTCAACAGCGTAGCAAGATTGCTCTCGCCATCTTGACGAAAATTTTTAGGGATATAGAGATAATCGTTTTGCTGGACCGAGACTTCGCATCTGGAAAAAAAACCAATGAAGATGACCGAAGAAAGTACTTGGAAAAAAAACCAGATCACCGTATATTGCGCCGGTGGGAGCTTGAAAACTATCTATACGACATAGAAGTGCTGAAAGAATACTCCGAGAAACAAAATCTGACATTAGATGAATCTGAGTATAGACGAAAAATTAGAAATATCGTTAACGACTCTGTCAAGGACATCACGGGAGAAATAAAGAAAATATGTGGCGAGACAAGAAGCATTAGTCCTGAACAGTTTAAAATCGAGCTATCAAAGTGCATCACTCAAGATATGAATATTTATAAAGAGTTGCACGACTGCATTTTTTAATCCGAACTTCACAGTACGGAGTCGGGCTACAGGAAATAAGACTAAGTTTACCAAGGGCAGTATTTGGTAGAGCTATCGACAGCGCGGGGCTCATGCTGATCCTCTACGATCTGTGGTGACTGCCCGCGGTCTGTGCCGCCAGATCGTTGCCAACCCCAAGACGACGTAGCGCCTTGTCTCGCGTGCGCCCCCTCTTCCACTGCCGCCACACTATAGCGCGTATTCGCCGCCTTATCCATTTATCCACTTTCCCCAGTATCTGCCCCCACCGCCTGCTGGACTTAACCTTGCCGCCGACTTCGCGGGGAAACCCGCTATAACGTCCCCCCGTTGACGAGAACCAAAACCAGTACGGCCCGGTCTTGTCCGTTCCCCGAGAAAACCAATCCTGTATATACGCATACTGTCTGAATCAATTAAATGAAGTTTCAAATAATGGCAGAACGAACCACGCATCGTAGACCGACGGCTCCAGACGGACCAGCGTCCACAGGTAAAAGACGGACTAGGAGGGCAGGGGGGCAGTTCTCTCCCTCGGCCGCCCGACGATGGCCAGCATCAGGACATGGCACAAAGTCGCAGACCTAAATAACAGAGCTTCGTTTCGAAGCGTACCGAGGGGAAATCTTTTCACTTTCAGGGTCGTCGGCAGTCCCCGCAAATGCCCGCCACATACGCCAAGGAACAGCTCTCGGGACGCAACGCCGTGGCGCGTATCCGCTACGGTTGCAAATGACTGAATAACCGCTGAGAATAGAAATTGCCGTGCCGATCCTCCGCACTCAGAACAAACCGCAACTGAAATCCGATTTCGCGCATTCCCTTGCCAGTCGAATGATGAGAATTCAGTCGTAATATGCACACAATTTCAAACTATCTCGCGGGTCGGAGAAAGTTTTATTGCCGGAGGGCGGTTCATCCCTGTAGTCATTCGGCGATAGCGGGATGCAGGTCGCAGACGCATTTCGCAATCATCTCCGCTATCAAATCCGCTTGTTCGGAATTATCGGACGGAAGACCGGTGATCTCGCTGTGAGAGGGGTCAGCTTGGAATTCTTCCTCAGCATCAAGCGGAGTGTGGATGACTCGCAAGGCGGGCAATTCTTTGGCCAGAAAATTTCTGATTCTCCCCACATTTAATTCGGCAAATCTGCCATTTTTTCGCAACACAAGGCGAGACGCCACACGCACTTCGGCCAATCGCTCTTCTTTTGAAAGGTTTTTATAATATTCAAGCCAGTTCACCGAAACGCCTTTTTCGTTTTCCCGCAGACGGAATTCAGCGATGCTTACCCGCCCGTCCTCCACGTTTCTCGGCTTCACGTAGCGAACTACGTGATCATCGTCAGGAAGATCATTGCCGTTCATGCGGACAGAAGGGCATCCAGTTCGAATGCTTTAATCTGAGAGGTTACGCCATTCAACGTATCGCTTCCGGCAACGCGCGATACGAACCCGCTCTCCGTCCGACGCTTGAAGATAACATACCGGGCGGAGGAATTTCCCAGAAGTTGAATGCCGACAAGGCTGTCTTCATTGTCGTCCCAGACAACTCGAAGGTCGCCGTTGTCCATCAGGAACAAGCGCCCTCTTCGAGCAAACGGAATCTTCTCAATAAATCTCCAGAAATCCCGCCTAGAATTTTCATTAAAATTCATGCCTTCTTCGGCCGCTTCTTCTCGAAGGAACTCGATTCGGGAAACATAGGAATGACGAATTTCCCGGGTCGCTTTAACTTTCGCCTGTTCCTCAGAAATGACTGCTTTCTCAAGATCAATTTCGTGGATTTTCCCAAACCGCAAGCTAAAACTTCCTGTAGTTAAAAAATCATAAGTTTTGTCACCGTAATAAGATTCCATCTCCTTGATCGCTTCTGGCTTCGTAAAAAACTGAGAATCACTTGGAAGTTGCAAGGTAACCAATGACCGGGGCTGATGACCTGTTTGCCTAGTGTGCTTTGTCATGTATTGATGAACAATCGAACTTCCTGCAACTTTGAATGTATGTATGTTTATTCCGGTTGACCTTAAGGAAGAGATTTCAGCCGCTCGTTCATCTTCCTCCTGAACCCCAAAAACAGAAGCGGACATGGTTTCATCTGAAAAGTCTCGCAGATAAATGGGATGGAACGTTCTTGTGCCTTGTGGTATGTGCTCATTCATTGGTTTTATTCACCAGCTTCCAGTGTTGACGCTGGATTTCCGGATTAGTCATTCTTGTAAAACATTTGTTGATTGCTTCGTGCGCACGGTCAAACCATGGGTCTGCCTCCAGCTTGCTCGTCTGACCGAGTCGGCCATTTGCCTGAATCTCCATGATTAAAACGGGTTCAGGTTGATTCTCCAGATTTGATGATATAACAACATTCCTTACCATAACAACAAGTTGCAGGTCAGACGATATCTCAAATATATATCTACAATTAAAAGAGGGCGTGCCATCAAAAGCAACACCAGGGTTCGGTACGGAAAACGATGGAATGACATTCTGAGTATCTTTCGGACCGGACCAGAATTCGCAACGCTTTATCACGTTGATATACGTAAGCTGACAGAGGTCTACAGTAAGTTCGGGAGTATGCGTATGCTTACGAATAAACTCAGAAAACACTGAAAAATATTTGTCAAAAGCAGGCTTTAACTGTGCGTTGAAGCGCGGGTAGTCGTCCTCGCGACGGCGCCAATTGAACATGAAGGCATTCTTTTGAATCTGCAGCAGGCTGGTTTCATTCTTTGAAATAAACCAGTAGCGAGGCATTGGGGAAATTTCATTCCCTACATCCATAATCGCCTCAGCACCGCCTATAGGAATCTGCTGGGACGAACTGGGAAAACTGTCTTTTATCTGAGACCAGAAAATACCGATATGCTCATTTCTAAGGTCAGAAATTGGGGGACTAAAGTATGTTGTTACAACAAGTTCGTTTACTGGAGGATTTTGGAATTTTATTGTCATGGCTTCCCTAAAACCTAATATGCAACAAACAAGACAATCATCCAACATGAATTCGGTTTTGAAAGCAAAACTGAAAGCGGTCTTACAAAAGCACTTAGATATGGTTTCAGTTGCTCTACAGTTCTACCGACATACATGGCTGATTTGAGTAGTGTCGCCTTAATTCCAGATTTGAATCCGGTCTGTATTCATATTTGAGCACGTGATTTTGGGTCTTGCCCGGTTCATGTTTTTTCCTTTCGATTTGTTGGAAGTGTAACTGGTGAAAAACAAAAGTCATTTCCAGCTTCCGCTCGCAGGAGTGAGACCGAGATGAGATAATGTGAGTGAGGTTGAGGACAATCTTAACGGGTGGAATCAGTGAATCCCGAAACGCTTATATCAAAATCTTCATGGCTTCATCGCACTTGGCCACAAGATTTTTGTAATGCTCAATGTAGCTTCCATGTTCCGCAAGTGCTTTCCTCTTGAGTTCCTGCACGATGTCACCGCTTTATCCGATCAAGACAATAATCCCGTTGAGGGTGGATTTGACGTATTTTTTTTTATAGAGACGGCAAGAAGGTAGGTTCCGTTGTCGAAATAATGATGCCGATGGAAGAAAACCAAAAATCCCGCCTTTCAAATGCGGTTTATCTCGTTTCCGACTTGGGGACCACGGGAGCGCGGAAACCGTGGCAGGGCTTTGGAGCTAAATCTACTCTGTGGCTTTATCAAACAGTTGCCTTTTCACCTAGACAATTCGTATATTTCACGGGTCTGTTTCAGAAATTCGTTCTGACCTCCATAGCTTGGATGACGAATTTTGAAAACTTCCTGCCTATTGCGAAGACGGCTTACTGCCAAAGCGGCATTGTTGCCGATGGGAACAAGTCTGCGAGGTTTTAAAAGGCAGATAAGCTCAGAGAGTAAAACTTCCCCCGCATTTCTCTCGCGGGAATTGTGCGCGCGGTTAGTAAACTGATCAGAGGGTTCGTGCGGATGCAGCGGAAAAACGTTCCAGAGAAAAATCGAAGCATCAATCCGATTAAGGACGCTCCACACAATCGCCGCAGTGCGCTCCGCCACAATTTCCCTAGTCGGTTTTTTGACATGGACTCCCCAGCGCTCAGCGTGTTTCTCAAGATGCACATCATCGGTCAAGGCAAGACCGGTTCGTCTGCCCCCTCGATACCCAAGGTCGCGTCCGACCCACAAGGAATCAATTTCCGACCCGGTAGCCGCTTCCAATATCGCAAGCAATGATTCACACCTATGATATGGAGCCTCCGTGTGATCGTGCTCACCACAACAGTCGGAATAAGGATTGAAAGTATTTTGAAAGTCCAGATCTTTAAGCGTTTCAACAAATTGAAACGGTGTCATGACTTAGTTCTCTTAATGGGTTTATACTTGATTGTTCGGGTACTGCGATCGCCAATTATGATACCTTCTTCGTTTTTTCTTACTTCCCTGAAAACTTTGTATCCTTCCAAGATCGCATATTCCCACAAACTAAGAGGACATTTTTCAACCTCGTAACCTCGAACAAACCCCTGAACCACTTTTAGAAGATCAAAGGAAAGAGATTCTTGCCCCTCAAAGAAATTCTGATTTTTAGCTCGGGAAAATATCCATGCGCTCAGCCCTTCTTCAACGACCCGGGCCCTTCCTCCATCCTCGCCTTCGTCGATTTCTGGGCGGCTTTTTCGTTTCTGTTTTATAAGTCCGCGAAAAATCGGAGACCAGTGGAGAATGGCAGCGTATGAAAGGTGAAACACATCATGGAATCTGTAGCCGTCGGGATCCATTATGTTATCGGTAAGAGGATCTCCGATAAAAACTCCGTTCCATCGCATATAACTTTTTCCTTCCATGCGCTGAATTATCTCAATCTCAAAACGTTCCGGCAGTTTTTCCGCAGGCAGGAAATCCCTGTCAAAGTCAGGCAGGTCAGCTGAGTTGAATTTTAAAAAGCGTCCACGAACTTTTTTGATATTACTGTGAACGATTTCGGCAAACGGCACCTCCGCAGCTTGGACAATCCTAAGATATAGGTCTGCGAACATGTGCAACAAATCCGTAGTTGTCTTGTTATGTCTTTTAACTGTGAGAAGTGAAGCGGCGGCCTCCCCAAGCTTCAACAGGAGCTCATCAATAGAAGTATTGTCTCTGGCGGTGGCAATATGTGAAAGCGGGCCATCAGATAAGTCACTGGCGACTAGTATTTTCCTGTAATCTTCTCCACTGACTATGTTTGAAAAAATGTCTTCGATTTCGTAATTGAGTCGTCCGCAAAGAGCGTTAAAATACCAGAGAGTGTCCCCTAGTTCTTCTATTAGGGCATCACGATACCCCGCATAGGCTTTTTCTTCCCTGCGAAGCTTTTTTGCGGTAGCCATAACGCTGCCGATTTCTCCGAAAAGACCCAGCAAAACTGTGGACAAATCATCCTCAGCCAAAGTATCAGTCAGTTTGATCCTTTGCTTATAATCGCACAGGTGAACCGAGTGCAGTTGCTCGGGTTCAATATCAGGTATTTGGAATTGGGGTTTGTCAGTCATCAAAGGTCTTTCACCAATCCAAAGGTTCACCAATATAGTCGCTTGTATCTAACGAACGTAACCATTTGATAAATTCTTCGACCAGATCCGGCGAAAATTTGTTTTTGTGACCGCTTCCTTTTTTGCGGATATCTTCGCCATTAAGAAATTTCTTTGGGATTTTGGGGCCTTCACCTCCCCAGTACAAATAATCATTACTGATCAGAACCCTGTCGGCCTGAGTATCACGACAAAGATTATGGCGGTTTTGTTTGCCTTCTTCGTAGCTGTGATGGGAATTTTGCTGATGCCAGTCACCGGTTTCGTTCCTAAAGTAGATATTGTCTCCATAGCACTGTTTCAAGCTTCCCTTAAGATTTGGCCTTTTGTGACGAAACCTCAGGTCGTTCCAGTATTCATTGAATGTCATCACTTCCGTAACACACATAGCGTATACAAGGAACTCTCTGCGGTCCTTTCTCTTGCCCTTGCCACTGCTGCCGGTGCCAATTATCCAGTCTCCTATCTCGGCCCCTTTCCTTATCTTCGGCTTGCAGGTTGCGAGAGTGCAGAAACCATAAAAGGGGTTGGGGGCAAATCCAAAATCCTGAGCAACTACATACGAGAACAATCTCAAAAGACTCTTCCTGTTCCGCAGTTATATCGACTGATCTTACGTTGAGACCATTGCGAACCGTCTGGATCTTCACAGTTTTCTATTTTCCCTTCAATCGCATCGACAATACGATCTCCAGTCCATCCGACGATTGCGTCAGCGTACTTGTCAAGTGCTTCTGGGAGTTCGCAGCCTTTTTCACCATCTGCCCAGACACCAACGATACGCTTGTCTTGTTTCTGGGCATAAGTAGTGGACCCCAAAATTTAGACAGCGTCTTAAGTGTATTTCTTTGATATTTTAATAAATATAGAGGAGGTACACAATGAGGAGCAAGAGGCGTAATCATTCACCGGAATTCAAGGCGAAGGTAGCGTTGTCAGCGG
>CAYSDX010000086.1:0-51652 GCA_964429945.1 uncultured Spirochaetia bacterium
TGCTCGTGCTGGTTTTTGGTTCTGCCGGGAGAAGACCCCGGACGGACCGCTGAGCCGTCGGGGCGTTCTCCGGGCTTAACCGTTTCCGGTTCGTTTCCCCGTGATGCCGCATGCCGGATTCCCAAGCCCCGTGTCCGCCGCGGCACGCCTGATCCCCAAACTGCGCAAATGCCACCTCAAGCCCTTTTCTTGGAAACACACTGATATGCGTATATAATTTCCCGCTGTGATGGAAACGCAGCGGATTCGCGAGATGATAGAACAGGGCATTTCAACGTCGTTTGTTGAGGTTGAGGGGGACGGAACACATTTTCAGGCGGTCGTCGTATCCGAACAGTTCAGGGGCAAGCCGCCGCTTGAGCGCCACAAGCTTGTTTATGCGGCGCTTGGAGACGCTATGGAATCCGAGATTCACGCCATCTCGATAAGGACTTACACGAACGATCAGTGGGAGAAGCTTAAAAAATAAGGAATGGGACAATGTCGGATATACAGAAAAAAATAGGGCGTCAGATCGAAGAGAACTCTATTATTCTCTACATGAAAGGATCAAAGGAGGTGCCGCAGTGCGGTTTTTCGGCTCAGGTGGTCAATATTCTCAACTACTACAGGGTGGATTACGAAACCGTCGACGTTCTTTTGGATCCGGAGATCCGCCAGGGAATAAAGGACTACTCGCAGTGGCCGACGCTTCCGCAGCTCTACGTTAACGGCAATTTCATAGGCGGATGCGATATATGTACCGACATGCACGTAAACGGGGATCTCGGGGAAATTCTCAAGGGAGACGCCGGGAGCTGAGGAGCTTGCACGGTAGCCGGTACTGTGGCCGACGGCTTTTTCACGCTAGCTTGAGGCAGTAATTTTATTTAAAGTTTTGGGGAAGTTAAAACAGTGCTCTGGCTTTTTCCCATGTTTACTGGTTATACCTGTAACCATGGATACCAAATCACAACACAATTACCCGCAGTTTTCCTTGCAGGATGTCATAGTGAGAGTAGTGCGTTTCGAAGAAGTTCTTAAGTGGGAGGCTCTCATGAGAGAACATCACTACCTTGGCTTCAAACAGTTCGCCGGCAGAGGTACGCGCTACGTAGCTGAGCATGAGGGACAATGGCTGGCTATCGCGGCGTGGCAGGCAGATGCTTTTATGTGCGCCCCCCGTGACCGCTGGATAAAGTGGAAAAAAGAGTGTCAGTTCAAAAACCTCCACCTCATAGGGAACAACACCAGGTTTTTGATACTTGGCGAAGCGGGAGAGTTTCCCAATCTTGCTTCTTATTTCCTCTCTGCAATGACGAAACGGCTGAGTGATGACTGGATGGAGCACTACGGACATGGTCTGCTGCTTGCTGAGAGTTTTGTAGACCCAAGACACTTTAACGGAGCTATGTACAAGGCGTCTAACTGGAAGTTTGTCGGTCTGAGCAGGGGATACGCCCGTTCCAACGGCAGCTACAAAAAGCCCCATGGCAACAGGAAGGAACTTTATGTCTGCCCGCTGCGCAAAAATGCGAGGAGCATGCTCCGTAACGCCGATTCTCTGGGAGATGAGTGGAAGGTTAAAAGAAGCGGGTACGCGGCGTTCGGACGAGGAGCTTTCTTCGCTTTACGAGGCGTTGGGCGATATTCCTGATTATCGCAGAGCTCAGGGGAGAAAGCACACAGTGCAGTGTGTTCTGGCCATCTATATTCTCTCCGCTTTGTCCGGCAACACCGGAACTTATGCCGCCGCGCAGTTTGCAGGGAATCTTTCACAGAAGGAACTTGCGTTGCTCGGGGCCTGGTACAACAGGGAGAAACAAAGGTATGAAGCTCCTTCCAATCCCACGATGCACAGGGTGATAAGGAATCTGGATACGCAGAAGCTTGAGGCGGTGGTTTCCCGTTTCACCACACCGCAGATAGAGGTTTCAAAGGCTGTGGCCGTTGACGGAAAGCGCATACGGGGCGCGAACAGAAACGCGGAGGGTCACTATGAGGTGGTGACGCTGGTTGATCATGTAAGCGGAGTGCCTCTTGGGAGTCTTGATTTGAGGGACGAGGGCGCGGAGATAGCCGCGGTACTCGCTTTGCTTGAAGTGGTGTGTGTTGAGGGGAGGATGATAACCCTTGACGCTCTGCATACGACGAAGAACACCGCGCGCGCCATAGTGGAGACTCATGGGGCGGATTATATGTTTACGGTAAAAGGCAACAGTCCCACGGCGTATGAGAAGCTCAAGGCGCTTGAGTGGGACAGAGACGCCGCGGGGTGTTTCACGGAGAAGATAAGCAAGGGTCGCGGGCGCATGGAGCAGCGTTCAATAGATGTTATGAATGCGCACTTCAGAATGATTGACTATCCGCACGCAAAGCAGGTTTTCAGGGTGAGGCGCTGGGCAAAGAACGTAAAGACAGGCAAAGGGAGAGTGTCGAATACGCCTGTGGCATCACGTCGGCAGACAAAGCATCCCCGCAGCAGCTGCTTGAGTGGAACCGGGGGCATTGGGCGGCGGAGAGCAAGAATCACTACCGTCGTGACGTCACTTTCGGTGAGGACAGAAGCACTGTGCGTGTGGGTTCGGGTCCTGCCAACAGCGCTGTATGCAACAATATAGCGCTTGCGGTGATACTGGGACAGAAAAAGGAATTTGAGAGCGTTCCCGCGACCGCCAGACACTTTTCTCAGAACAGAGGGGATGCGTTTTGCGCTATAGGACTCTCACCCTGAGAGTGATTGTCGCAGTATAGCCGTAATTTTTCAAAAAAACTGAGGTTTTAAGGAACAGCTGTGTCTTGAAGACGGAATTTTACGTCCACAACAGGGTTTTTCAGGTGAATCGGGAAGTTGTGAGGTGAAAAACCGGTACAGCCACATAAAACTACTTTCAATCTTTCTGGTATTACCCCAAATCCGCTTCAAAGAGTGAAAAAGCCGTGGTACTGTGGCCGACGGCTATTAACATTTCTCGTGGATTCGGTATAATTGCGATTCCCTGAAAACTTTTTCACCACTTTGGAGGTTTCATGAAATCAAGACACACGATATCCATAACGGTAGACAATGAAGCCGGAGTGCTTTCAAGAATCTCCGGGCTTTTCAGCGCGAGGGATTTTAACATTGAGAGTCTTAACGTCGCGGAAACTCAGGAACCGGGGACATCCAGAATAACCCTGGTCACAACTGGCGACGAGGCCATAATTCAGCAGATAATAAAAAGATTCAACAACATGGTCAACGTGATCAAGGTTGTTGACATGACCGAGCTTGACCGCGTGGAAAGAGAGATGGTTCTCATCAAGGTTGACGCGAAGGCCGATTCCAAGGCGGAGATCCTCCGGGTCGCGGACATATTCCGGGCCAAGGTCGTTGACGTGTCTCCGAAATCCTACACCTTCGAGGTCACCGGGGATGAGCAGAAGCTCCAGGCGTTTATTGAGCTTCAAAGACCTTTCGGGATAAAGGAAATCGCGAGAACGGGAACCGTCGCCATGTCCCGGGCGAACAAGAAAAGCAAGTAAAGGAGGATATAACCGGTGAAAGTTTATTACGATAAGGATATCGATCCGTCTAAGCTCAAGAAGAAGAAAGTTGCGATCATAGGTTACGGAAGCCAGGGTCATGCACACGCCCAGAACTTAAGAGAAAGCGGAATCTCGGTCACGGTCGCAGATATTAAAGACGGGGCCAACTGGGGAAAAGCCAGAGAGGCGGGCTTTAGCGTAAAAACCGTTTCAGCCGCTTCTAAATCCGCGGACATAGTAGTTATGCTGGCTCCGGACACTTACCAGCCGGCTATATACCACGAGCATATTGAGAAGAACCTGGCAGCCGGAAACGCTCTTATGTTCAGCCACGGTTTCAACATTCACTACGGACAGATCAAACCTCCTGCGGACGTGGACGTGTTCATGGTCGCTCCGAAGGCTCCCGGGCACACTGTAAGAGACCAGTATGTCGGGGGTGCAGGGGTGCCGGGACTCGTTGCGGTTCACCAGAACCCGACGGGCAACGCCAAAGACCTCGCCCTAGCTTACGCCCGGGCCATCGGATGCTCGAGGGCGGGTGTTATAGAGACGACTTTTAAGGATGAGACGGAAACCGACCTTTTCGGGGAGCAATCGGTTCTCTGCGGAGGACTCACGGCCCTCATCCTGGCCGGATACGAGACGCTTGTCGAGGCCGGTTATCCGCCCGAGATGGCTTATTTCGAATGCTGCCACGAAGTCAAGCTGATAGTTGACCTCATATACGAGGGCGGAATAGCGAACATGCGCTACTCGGTAAGCGATACGGCTAAATTTGGAGATATAACCAGGGGCCCGAGGCTCATAAACGAATCCGTAAAACAGGAAATGAAAAAGATAATCGGGGAGATCCAGTCTGGGCAGTTCGCCACGGAGTGGATACTTGAGAATCAGGCCGGAAGGCCCACCTATAACGCGCTTTTGAGGCAAGGGGAAGAACATCCGATTGAAAGCGTCGGAGCCGAGCTCAGGGGCATGATGAGCTCGCTTTTCCAGAAAAAGCTGGTTGATAAAGACAAGAACTGATGGATTTTCGGTTTCTGAGGGTCGCAAGCGAAGGACTCAGTGTAATTTTTGTTTCTGTCGCACTTTGTTTTCTCTTCGCGCTTCTGGGGTTTTTCTTTCTCTTCTTTGCCTTTGTTCTGCTGACTGCTTTTTTTGTCTATTTTTTCAGGGATCCCGAGAGGGAACTTCCTCCGCTTGACCCGGGTTCTGTGATTTGTCCTGCGGACGGGAAAGTAATAGACATCTCGGAGACCTTCGAAGACGGCTACCTTAAGCAGAACACGAGGAGGATAAGTATTTTCCTCTCGATTTTCGACTGCCATGTAAACAGGTCTCCTGTTTCGGGCAGGGTCGTCGGGACCACCTATTACCCGGGGAAATTCAAAATGGCCTTCCAGAGAGATTCATCCGATGCCAACGAGCGTCTTGTAACCCTGATCGAATGCGAAAACGGCGTTAGAGTGGTTATAGTTCAGGTGGCAGGTTTTCTCGCGAGAAGGATCGTATCGCGCGCAAAATTCGGCGATGAGTTGGAAATCGGGGAAAAATTCGGGATGATAAAGTTTGGTTCAAGGGTGGATGTATACCTGCCCGAGGACGTTAAGGTGGGAGTCGAGATTGGGCAGAAGGTTGTGGCGGGCAGGACGATTATAGCATGGTTAACCTGAAGAAAAAGAGAAAGAGAAGGTCTCCCCGTTCGGGAAGACTCATTCCTATACTGCCGAGCCTGCTCACGACCCTAGGTCTTACGTTTGGGCTTGCGTCGATTGCGACTTCGATTTCCATTTACGGAGACTACGGTTCCACCGCCGTTTCCGAACAGTGGCTTTTCAATCGGTTCTGGTGGGCCGCGGCCTTTATCGGCCTAGCGGTGCTTGTCGACATGCTTGACGGCAGGATAGCCAGGGCTCTTAACTCTGAAAGCCGCTTCGGTGCGTCCTATGATTCTCTATGCGACCTTGTGTCGTTCGGAGTGGCCCCGGCCGTGCTTCTTTACGTGTGGGGACTTTCAGGTTACGGAAATCCGGGACTGATGGCGATGCTTTTTTACGTGGTATGCGCGGCGCTTAGGTTAGCGCGTTTTAACGTGCAGTTCACAACCAAGGAAAAACGCATGTTCACGGGTCTTCCGAGCCCAATGGCCGCGGGACTCATCCTTTCTCCGATACTTCTTTTCTCCGAGTTTCAGATTATGGCTACGCCCCTTATGAAATCTTTTTATCTTTTCTTCGTCCCTATCGTGGGACTTGTCATGGTAAGCGAGGTTCCTCACAGGAAATTTCCCCGGCTTGCCAGATTCGGGCCTTTCAGCACTCTTGTTGCGGGTTCCATAATTATTACGGCGCTTGTTACCAATCCTGGAGTGGTCGCAGTCGTAATAACTTACTGCTATTTTCTCCTTGAGCTCGGACATTGCGCTTGGAATATCGCCACGAAGGCAAAATCGCGGGGCAAGGAATCTGAAACCCTTGCTGGTGACGAATCCTAGAGGTTTTTCTTCAGGCGGTTGGAGTTGATGAACGGGGTTTTCAAATTACTTTTTTTGTTCGTTCTGATTACGGGAGTAAACCTTATGAGTTTGAATGCGCAGACTTTGCCGGGTGTTGGCGGAGCAACGAAATACAGTCTTCCAAACGGCATGACCGTGCTTTTGGAGAGAAACGATTCCTCTCCGGTCATCGCCGTCAGCGTGTGGGTGAAAACGGGGAGCACGTGCGAGGAGGAGGGGGAGTACGGTCTTGCTCATGTGCACGAGCACATGCTTTTCAAGGGGACGGGGAAAAGGCAGGTCGGAGAGATAGCAGGGATGGTCGAGGCGGGCGGTGGAGACATAAACGCCTTTACCTCCTTTGACGAGACGGTTTACTACATCGTAAGCGCGCGGCGCTTCCTGCCTATGGCGCTTGACGTGCTATCCGACGTTATGGAGAACTCGACTTTTGACCCCACGGAGCTTGAAAAGGAACTTGAAGTTGTACAGGAAGAAATAAGAAGGGGAGAGGACTCTCCCTCAAGGGTGCTCAGCCAGAAGCTTTTTTCCACCGCCTACAGTGTTCATCCCTACGGAAGACCCATAATAGGAACCAAGCAGAGCGTAAGAAGTTTCACCAGGGACGGAATCTTGGATTTCTACAGAAAGTGGTACTCCCCGGACAACATGATTCTTGTTGTGGTCGGGGATTTTGATCCCGAAGGGATAAAAGATGCGGTGGCAAAGACTTTCGGAAAGATAAGGAAAAGAAAAACCCCTGCGTGCGAACTTCCACCGGAGCCCGAGCAGAAACGCACGAGAACCTTCGTTCTTGGCCGCGACATAAGCACGGGCTACTTCAGTTTCGCCTTTCACACCCCTCCTGCAAGCCACGCGGACACGCCGATTCTTGATGTGATAAGCGGCATTCTCGGCACTGGGGAGAGCTCAAGGCTCTACAGAAAGTTAAAGGAGCAGAACGGTACCGTGAATGACATATACGCCTATGCGTACAGCCTTAAGGAAAGCGGTCTTTTCATCGTGGGCGGGGTGTTTGATCCTGGCAAGGTTAAAAAAACCTCGAAGGAAATAATAGCCGAGGTAGAGCTTATAAAAAACGAATCTGTCGAAGCCGAGGAGCTTGCCCGCGCCAAAACGAACATAGAAAGGGACTTCATCCGCGCCAAGGAGACCATGCAGGGCCAGGCAAGAAAACTCGGGTACTTTGAGATTGAAACTGGCGATTACGGCTACGAACGGCTCTACCTCGAGAGGGTTAGCAGCGTAACCCCGGAGGATGTAATGCGCGTAGCTAGAAAATATCTGATAGGGGAGAACCTCACCGCGGGAGTGCTACTTCCGAAAGACAGAACCAAGGGTGTTGAGCGGGATTTAAAAAAAGCCCTTGTTTTTCCCGGCACAGCCTCCAAAAAAGAAAAGAAAAAGGGTTCCGCTCCTCAGACGGAGTTTAAAAAACACAAGCTTTCAAACGGAATCCGCGTTCTTTTGAAGCGGAATCCTGCCGTTCCTCTTTTCTCTGTTCATGCGGCGTTTCTGGGTGGTCTCAGGTATGAGGACGAGAGCACAAACGGAATTTCAAACTTCATGGCTGAGATGTTCACCCGGGGCACATCAAGCCGCTCCGCTGAAGATATAGCCACTCAGATAGAGGGGCTAGGGGGATCGGTCGACGGCTTCTCGGGGAAAAACAGCGTCGGCGTAACCCTCTCCGCCCTAAGCGAGAGCTTTGAGGGAGCCATGGATATTTTCTCCGACGTGATACTCAACCCATTTTTTTCCGATGAGGAAATGGAGCGGGGAAGAAGGGAAATCCTGGCCGCTTTGGAGAGACAGAAAGACAGTCTCACGGGAAAGACGGTAAGGAATTTTTTAAGCACGCTTTTTCTCAGGCACCCCTACAGGTTCAACGTTCTTGGGACCGAGGAAAACATAAGCGGATTCACCTCGGCCGACGTTTCAAGATTCTACGAGAAAGTTATAAAACCCGAGAACATGGTCATTTCCGTTGCAGGCGACATCGATACGGAGAAAACGCTTGGCGTCCTTGAAAAACTGTTCGGCGGCATGAAAAAAGGCAGTTTTAAAAAGATCCGGCCGCCGCGTGAATCCGCACTTTCCGGCACAAGGGAGAACATCGAGTTTGAAAGGGAAAAGGCTCAGACCCACATTATTGCCGGTTTTCACGCCCCGGGGTTCAGGAGCCGGGACCGCTACGCGTTTGAGGTGCTCAATACCGTTCTTTCCGGCCAGGGAGGGAGACTCTTTATTGAACTTAGGGACAAAAAAAGCCTTGCATACGCGGTAACCTCGTTTTACGTTCCGGGGATGGAGGGCGGCTACTTCGGTGTCTATATAGGAACCGCTCCGCAAAAAGAAAAAGAGGCGCTTGGGGCGATAAAAGAACAGCTCCAGCTTGTCTTGGAGGGTGTCGGGAAGCAGGAACTTGAGAGGGCGAAAAACTACATAGTCGGAAGCTTCGAGATAGGACTTCAGAGAAATTCCGCCCAGGCGTCCACAGTCGGGTTTGACGAGCTTTACGGTATAGGCACTTACGAATACAGAAAGTTCCCTGAAAAAATCCTTGCCGTTACGGCGGATGACGTGGCTAGGGTAGCCAGGAAGTACATAAATCCCGAGGCGGCCGCTGTTGCTATACTGAAACCCGAAGAGAGTTCCTCGGGGAATAAGCCCTAGCAGTTCCGTTTCACCCCAGCTCAGGAAGTAGGATTTGTTTTGTCCGGGCTTTCCTGTGTATATGTGTAGAAACGTGTCGTCGGGTAAGCGAGTTCGATATCGGGGTGCTTTTCAAATTCATCTAGTATTACTTCCCACAGGGATTGCTCCGAGCCCCTTTTCTGTCTCGGGTTTATCATATACCTGATTGAGAACAGTACCCCGCTATCTCTTGCCGACATGTAAACCGCCGGGGTGAGCTTGCTGAAATGTATCATGTATCTCTCGGCGGTGAGACGGAGCTGCTGTTCGGCCTGATTCGCGGAGGATTCGATTTTTTCTTTTGCTATTTTTTCAAGGATCTCGCGGGTTTTTCTCCAGTTGCTCTCAAACGTTACGAGAATCTGTATTTCATTCCATATGTAATTGAATCCGCCATGGTAGTTCGCGGTTCTTTCCTTCAGCACGTGGCTGTTGGGAACGTGTATGATCCTGCCCGTGCTCTGCTCCGCTTCAACCCAGTTTCCGATCTCCACTAGGCTGAACTGAAAAAGCCTTAAGTCTATTACGTCTCCCTTGGTTTCTCCTATCTGTATCCGGTCCCCTATTACGAAGGGTTTTCTCCAGAGTATGAAGAACCACCCGGCGATGTTGGCAATGGTTTCATGAAGAGCTATCGCGATACCTGCACTGGCGATACCTAAGTAGGTTCCTATGGAACCGAATCCCCTTATCCATATGCTGCCGAGCAATATTATTAGAAGAAAAGCGTGGGCGTACCCGATGATGCGCTTGGAGTAATAAACGGTTTTTGGATCTTTTGTGTTTTTGGCTATGAGGGAGATAAGAATTCTTCTGAGAAAGAGCAGAATCACCACTATCAGAATAGACAGCAGCAGGTTTTCTATCTGCGCGTGGTAGGCGCTGTGATATTCCCTGAAGTGATTTATTAGATTTTCCACAACCTCAAAAGTATACAATCTTAGCGGAGAGTTCAAAAAGGCGGAAGTTCTTCAGTTGCCTCGACTGACTGGTTTTACGGGTTTTATTTATTTTCTTTTCTGTTATTCTGTTTGCGGGCTGCTAGCTCAGCCTGGTAGAGCAGCTGACTCTTAATCAGTCGGTCGTGGGTTCGAATCCCTCGCAGCCCAATTCGTTTTGCATCTTACGGTGCTGTCCGGAAACGTGATTCCGGGCGCTTGGCGATTTTAAAGGGCGAGAGTGGCGGAACAGGCAGACGCGCTAGATTTAGGATCTAGTACCTTAGGGTGTGAGGGTTCGACTCCCTCCTCTCGCAGAAACACGGTTTACGTAATTGTGAAGACATGCGCCTGCTTGCGCTTTTAGTCCTGCTTTTGTGTTCCTGCTCCCACGGCATGGAAAATCTCTACCAGAGATCCTTTCATTCGATGGGTTCAACAGTGGAGCTCAAGTTCTATTCCCCGAGCGAAGAGGTTTTCCACCGGGTTGTTAATGCCTGCGTGGAGAGGACTAAGGAAATAGACCGGCTTTTCAGCAACTACAGAGATGACAGCGTTCTTGCGGAGGTGAACAGAAGCGCGGGGGTTAGTCCCGTCTCCGTCCCCGGGGAGTTTCTCCGTCTCGTGCGGACCTCGATCGAGTACTCAGAGCTCACCGACGGAGCTTTTGACATAACTATAGGCAGTCTTTTCGAACTCTGGCGGGGGGAGACCGCTTCGGGACGGCTTCCTGAGGAATCCCGGATCCGTGATGCGCTTGGATGTACGGGTTTTCGGAAAATAAAGACAGACGAAGCCAAATCTCAGGTTTTTCTTGACGGCGACTGCGTCCGGCTTGATTTCGGCGCCATAGGAAAGGGCTACGCGGTTGACGAGATGGTGAGGATCGCCAGGCAAAACGGGATTAAGAGGGGGCTTGTGAATTTCGGGGGAAACATATACGCGATGAACCCTCCCGCCGGCAAGAAATTCTGGGACGTGGGAGTGAGAAAGCCCGGGAGCGGGAACCAAATTATCTCGAATATTGATCTTGTGAACAAGGGTATTGCGACTTCGGGGGATTACGAGCGCTACTTTGAACACGAGGGGAAAAGATACTCTCATATAATAGATCCTAGAACGGGTTGGCCTGCCGGGGACGTAACTTCCGTCGTTGCAGTTTCTAAAACCGCGACGGAAGCCGATGTCTTCTCGACCGCCGTCTCGGTTCTTGGTCCGCCCGGCGCGCAAACATTTGTCAAGAGGGATCGGTCTCTGGGTTTTCTGGTTATCGGAAAAAAAGGGAAGAAAAAATCCTGCTTCGGGTCTTACGTGTGCCCCTAGCGTTCCGGGGTCATTGCGGCGGCTTCGGGTATTCGGGTTTTTTTCTGTAAAGGTAAACCGTTACGATAGTGATTAGATAAAGAAGGGATATCTGAAGAACGACGAAAGAACCGATCTTAACATAGGCAAACTCGGCGCTTGCGTATCTTACCAGCCAGCCGCCGGCTATATCGAGGAAAGCCGAACCGTACGACGCGATTATCACGAGAAGTTTCTCGGCGGAGCTTCTGTTCGTGAAAAGAAACAGGTGGTTGAGAGTTACAAGCAAAACAGCCATTGAGAAAAAGTGAAAGTGAGCTTCTTCAAGTAGCCCCAGGTAACTTCTCGGAGGCCTGAAACTCTCCTCGGACCCCCTGTAGTACTCAACGACGCTTTCATAACTGAATCCCACCTTCAGAAAAAGCAGGAGGTTGGTTAGCCACAAAAAGAGAAAGAAAATCGTCGTGAGCAGGACGACGAGTTTCAGCAGGTCGTTTTTTCTTATGTCTCCTGAGATAAAGAATTTCATTTTCTCTCCCGGACAGCTAATTATAAATCAGACGGAATGCCGAATATAACTCGGTAGACGGCAAGTACCCTCCTCGTGGCTCTTGAAAAAGACCTTGCGGTTATTGTGGCACCGGTAACGTTTGGAATTCCTTTTCCTACCCTCATTCCGTCCAATTCAGTTTTTCTTGGGAACAAGTTTATCCACTTTCCGCTCGGCATGTAATCCACCGGTTCGAAAAACGCTAGAATTTCGGCGTGGCGAAGAGTCCCGTCAGGGTTTACTACGAACATTACGGTCTCGGTCAGGGTTCGAAGAGTGTGGGTATCGATAACCGCGTAGCCTGTTTCCTTCCCGCCTGATTTTGCTACGTAGAAGGTATAGAGTCTCGAATTTACCTCGGCCTTGGCCATTCTGCTTATGCTCTCGGCCTGGCGCTCGGTAAGAAAAACATGTCTTTTCTCTATTTCATCGGCTTCAGGGAAGACAAGCTCAAGCGCATTGCCCTTGGTAAGAAGGACTTTGGCGGAGGCATCTCCTGCCCCTTGGAGAAAAAACACAAGTGTTATTAGAACAAGGATTCTCACAGTCATCATAGAACAAGGGCAACATTCTATCTGAATATTGCCCTTGTGAAGAGAGAGAAAGAGAGAAAAAAAAGAAGCATAAACCCGCGCCCGTTTATCGCGGATTTAAGTTCTATATCCTAGAACACATATCCCAACCCAAAGTTAAACTGATCCTTCGCCTCACTCGCTTCGCTGTCAAGATTCTGGTACTCGGCTTTTATGACCACGTTTGGAATCGGCTTGTAATTTAACCCGAAAGTATATTGTGTTCTGTCATTCGCAGGGTTTCTCTCAAACCCGGCGGGAACCTCTTTTTGGGTATCAAATTTTTCATACCGGAAAAAAGGCGCCAGATACTCCATGTACTTGCTTCCGGAGTTAAGCACGGAGAAGATGTTGTATGCTCCGAGAACATACCATCCGGACTGCTTTTCCCCGACGGATTCATTGCCTTCATATCCTTTGAGTTGGTTTATAAGCGTGGCGTCATCAAGACTTGTCCACACGGAAAGCGCTCTTAAGTCAAGTCCTGAGTACTGAAGCTGCGCGTCCACTGAGTACATCTGGAAAAGACCGTTTATTGTCTGACCGTTAACTTTCTCGTCCTGACCCGTGTTGCCGTAGTACATGGATCCTCCGATCTTTACTCCTGGAATCGGGTCGTACTCAAGTCTTCCGACAAAAGCTATATCGTCGAACCTAGCCCTGTTTCCCTTGACCCGAAGACCCCTGTTGTCCGACGCCTTAAATCCCCGAGCATCGGCACTTGACATTGCGTAGGCCCTGTACGAAAGCGCCCCGGCGCTGCTCAGATCAAACGTTCCGTGCGCTCCGGCTCCTGACTCTCTCCAGGTAGAGGGAATTATCCGTCTCTCAACCTCAGGTCGCCCTACTCCGTAGAACGTTGTCGGCTCGTGAATTTCGTTTACGACCCCGAAAGGAGTTAGGAGAAGACCGCCCCTCAGGTTGAACTCATCGCTTATAAGAAAATCAAGCAGCGCGAACTCAACCGACGCCGAGCCTTCACTTCCGTCCTTGTTGCTTCCCGTCGTGCCGTGTTCGAATTCTATTTCGGAGTTAAAGACTATGTGATCGTTGTACTTGTAGCCGTTATAGAGAACCAGTCTCAGGGTATCAACTATGTTGTTCGAATCCTCTTTTACGTTGGCTATGAGCAACTCACCGTATCCTCCGAACGATACTCCCTGATCGACCCTGTAGACTTTTGAAGCCGCCGGGGCCACACCGAATTCGGTTTCGTATGTTGCGGGTTCCGTTACCGAAGCGGACTTGATAGCTTCTATCTCGTCCGCGAGAATCTTTATCTGTTCCTCAAGTCTTTTTATCCTTTCCTCAGAAACTGTGCCTGCGAGAGAAATCTGCGTGCTTCCGAATGAGAAAACCAGGAAAAAGATAAAAATGGTTTTCCACCATCTTGTATGATTAAACATCTCTTGACATCCTCCTTTTGCAGCCTGTCAGTGTTGCGCAACTAGTAGATATTATGGATATTTAATATCCATGATGCAGATTAATAACATTCTGGAGTGATGATGTCAAGAATTTTTTTAAAAATATTTGCAAACAAGAAAATCAGGGGAATTATCCCCCTAACTTCCTTCCCGGAACCATGTATAAAGGCGAAAATGACGACGATGAGAATTATTGACAATGAAGGTCTAGAAAGGTAGAAAATACGCTCCTGATTCCCGTACGGGGAAATAGTCATAAACCATGCTAAAAAAAAGCCTCTTTCGTATAACCATCCTCATATTCTTTCTTTTTCCAGGGTTTTCCTATGCTGGGGAGATAGACAGAATTCTTTCTCTTGTCGACTACATAGGGGGAGATTATTCAAACGCCGTTGAGGATGGGAAGGTCATAAACGAATTTGAGTATAAGGAGATGCTTGATTTTTCTTCCGTCACGGTTGACCTGTGGAAAAAAACGCCTGATAAGAGAGAAGGAACGGCTGATTTTTCCGAAAAATTTGCCCGCCTCCGCTCGATCGTAGTATCCAAAGGTCCTGTTTCCGAAGTGGAGAGTCTTGCCGGTGAATTAAAGGGACGGATTATTTCAGCCTATGACATCAAGCCCTACCCGACGAGTATACCGGACTACGAAAGCGGAAAAGCGCTTTACGTACAGAACTGCTCCTCCTGTCACGGGCTTTCCGGAAGGCCGGATGAAGCTTTCTCCAAGACTCTTAACCCTCCTCCCACGGATTTCACAGCCCCCGACATAAATCTCGGGCTCTCGCCCTTTAAAGTTTACAACACCACCACTTTCGGGATCGAGGGCACTGCCATGACCTCGTTTGAAAAGGTGCTTGACGAAAAAGAGAAGTGGGATGTGGCGTTTTACGTTCTTTCGCTCGGGTATCCGGATATCCCTTCGGGCGGAAGCAGCTCGGGATTTTCTCCCCGGGACATCCCCGACGATACGAGGAAACTTGAAAACCTCGCCCTCGCAAGCAACTCAGAAATTCTTCTTGACGCCGGGGCGGGGGACAGTGACCAAGATGTTCTCTTCTACCTTAGAACCGCTTACCTTCGAGACGGAATTGCCGGTGGCGCTTCTGAGGCTATAGCCCATACCATGAGGAAGCTTGAGAAAGCTATCGATCTTTACAAGGACGGAAGAAAGGATGAGGCTTTCAGGGAAGCTCTCGATGGGTATCTGGGAGGATTTCAGAAAATCGAACCCGCCTTGGTATCGAAAAAAAGATCGCTTGTTCTTGAGGTTGAGAAGAAAATGGGGTTTTTCAGGTCATGGGTAATGTCCGACCGGGATTCATCCGAACTTCATGACCTTAAAGCGAGCATAGAGAAGGACTTGCTCGAATCGGAACGTATCCTAGAAGGCGGCTCGTCTCTCGGCAAATACCTGAGTTTCGTTAATTCCTTTGCTATAATACTGAGAGAAGCACTCGAGGCTCTGCTGCTAATCGCGGCCATTATCGCCGCTTTGGCGCATTCAGGCAACCGCGGGATGATCAGGTACGTTCACTACGGTTGGGTATTTGCCCTTGTTGCGGGACTGGCGACATGGGTTGCGGCAAAAACCGTAATAGATATCTCGGGGGCTAGGAGGGAGATTGTGGAAGGAGTGACTTCTCTTCTGGCAGCAGTGATTCTTTTTTACGTAAGTTACTGGCTTATCTCAAAGGCGGACGTAAAAAAATGGAAGGAATACGTCCGCTCGAAGACCCAGGGCGCGCTTACCCGCAGAAGCGGCCTTACTCTTGCTTTCGTTTCGTTTCTGGCTGTTTACCGAGAGGCTTTCGAGACGATGCTTTTTTACCAGGCGCTTTTCTACCAGACCGGTTCATCCACTCCACACGTTGTCTACGGGCTTGTTGCTGGAGTGGCGGTCGTGTTCGTAATAGCCTTTCTTATGTACAGGTTTACCCTCAGGATTCCTCTTAAGTACTTTTTCTCCTTCGCGAGCGTTTTTCTCTACCTGCTCTGCTTCATACTGCTCGGCAAGGGAATACTCGAACTCCAGGAGGCGGGAATTATTTCCTCGACTTCGGCGGATTTCATTCCTTACATGGATACTCTCGGGATATATCCCACTTATGAAACTGCTGTTCCCCAGGCTGTTCTAATTGTCCTTGCCTTGTTATTGTTCGTACGGCATTACGCATACCAGGAAAAACATTCGCGAGCTGCGAGCACTACCTGAACCGAAGCATCCCCGTCCAGTCTTTGATTTCTGATTTGAAGATCTGCTTTATGCTTGGGGCATGTTGGTATTTTGCAAATAATGATATATTGTTACCCGAATTATTCACCGAGGGGTCTTAGACGAAATGAAGATAAATATTGAGGATATTGACAGCACTAGGAAAAAGATCAGGGTTTCCCTTTCCTCAGAACAGGTTGCGGAAAAAAGAAACTCGGTGTTCCGCGAGGTGATGGGAGGAGTCAGTGTCAGGGGATTTCGAAAGGGAAAGGTTCCCCGCCATGTGGTTGAGTCCATGTACGGTAGGGAAGTCGACCAGGAAACCGCGTCCAACCTGGTCTCGGATACCTTGTCAGAAGCTCTTGCGGAGCGCTCGCTTCTGCCGGTGACGCGCCCCGATATTACGGAGATGGATGAGGTCAAAGTCGGTGAGGAGTTTACCTACTCGGCTGAATTCGAGGTGATTCCTGATTTTAAGCTCTCTGATTACAGCTCAATTCCCGTGAAGAAAATCGTTCGTCAGGTAACGGAGGAGGATATAGACGCCGAGGTGCAGAAACTCAGGGAGAGGGCAGCGCAGTCAAGACTTATTGAGGAGGACCGTACGGCCAAAGACGGCGATTACGTCTTTGTTGACTACAGCGGCACATTTGAAGATGGAGAAACCATAGAAGATCTTAACAGGCAGGATGTCAGATTCTTGATGGGGGAAGAGCAGATCTCCCCAGAGTTTGAAGAGAACCTGCTTGGGAAGAAAACGGGCGAGGAGGCGGAATTCTCGGTTTCCTACCCGGGGGATTTCCTGATACAGGAAGCCGCCGGAAAAACTGTCAGCTTTACCGTAAAGGTAAAGGAAATTCACGACAGGGTGCTTCCCGAGGTAACCGATGATTTCGCCAAGGATTTCGAAGTCGAAAGCGTCTCTGAACTGCAAGATGCCATAAAGGAACAGCTTGAGCGCCTTCACGAAAACGAGCAGCTCTCCTCCATGAGGGAGCAGATAGTCGACAGTCTTCTCTCGAACAATCAGTTTGACGTTCCGTCGTCGATGCTTGAGAAGGAAGAAGAGAGTCTAAAAGCAAGATTTGTCTCCGATATGCAGAGGGGCGGAGTTCCAGAGCCTGAAATCGGAGAAGATGTGATGCCGAAATTTACCGAGAAGGCTGCTGAGAGCGTCAGGACCTCGATAATTCTCGGCCGCATAGCGCAGAAGGAGAACGTAAAAGTCACCCGCAAGCAGATAAATGAACAGATAGACCGCCTTGCCGCTTCGTACAATCTCCCCCGCGACCAGGTGTACAAGGCTTACGAGCAGCCGGGGACCATGGAGCATCTTGAATCCCAGATTAAAACGCAGGGCGTTTTGGATCTTCTCCTCGAGCGAGCCCAGGTTGAGGAAGTTGAGCCCGACTCCGAGCAGATTGACAAGGAATAACCCGCTTAGTATAATCGGTTTTTGATGATAACCGATTTCATACCTTATGTTATTGAGCGTACGAGCAGGGGCGACCAGGGATATGATATCTTCTCAAGGCTCCTTAAGGACAGGATCGTCTTCATAGGTTCCGACATAAACGACGCGGTAGCCAACGTCGTTATCGCGCAGCTTCTTTTCCTTGAATCCGAGAACCCCGAAACGCCTATTTACCTCTACATAAACTCTCCCGGAGGACATGTTACCTCGGGTCTTGCCATCTACGACACCATACAGTACGTAAAGCCCGAAGTTTCAACCATATGCATTGGGCAGGCCGTGAGCATGGCTGCAGTTCTTCTGGCTAGCGGCGCTGCGGGCAAAAGGTACGCTCTGCCTCATTCAAGGGTTATGATCCATCAGGTGCTGGGAGGCGTTTCCGGGCAGGCAAGCGACATAGAAATACACGCAAAAGAGATCGTAAGGGTGAAGCAGCAGCTAAACTCCATACTTGAGAAGCACACAGGGCAGACTCTTGAGAAGATAGCGAACGATACAGACAGAGACTTTTTCATGACCGCTCAGGATTCCATTGATTACGGTATAGTGGATGCCATAATTACCGAAAGGGAGGAGGCAACCGGATGAGTCCCAGAAAAGGCAAAGAAGAAACGAAACACTACTGTTCTTTCTGCGGAAAGAACCAGGAGGAGATTAACAAACTCATAGCGGGCCACGGCGTCTATATATGCGATGAGTGCATAGATCTATGCAACCAGATCATAGCGGAAGAAAAGACCAAGGACAGCGCTTTTCCGAAGCCGAAAAAATCCTTTCCGACTCCCCAGCAGATGAAGTCCTTCCTCGACGGATACATAATAGGTCAGGAAAACGCTAAGAAAGTGCTCTCCGTCGCTGTCTACAATCACTACAAGCGGATGCAATTCAGCGATTCCGGCAGGAGAAGAAGCGACAAAGTGGAAGTGGAGAAAAGCAACATACTTCTCATAGGCCCCACGGGCTCGGGGAAAACCCTGCTTGCGCAGACGCTGGCCAAGATTCTCGACGTTCCCTTCACCATAGTGGACGCTACCTGCTATACCGAAGCCGGCTATGTGGGCGAGGACGTGGAAAACATGATCGTGAGCCTGCTTCAGGCGGCAAACTACGATGTCGAAAAAGCTTCCCGCGGAGGCATTATCTATATAGACGAGATAGACAAGCTCACCCGCAAGTCAAGTGACAGTCCCTCAATCACAAGGGATGTCTCGGGAGAGGGTGTGCAGCAGGCTCTGCTCAAGATAATGGAAGGGACTCTGGCGAATGTTCCTCCCAAGGGGGGAAGGAAGCATCCCCAGCAGGAATTTACCCAGGTGGACACCACGAACATCCTTTTCATATGTGGCGGCGCCTTCTGCGGCCTTGAGGACATTGTCCGCGCGAGAATCGGGGAGAAGTCAATCGGTTTCGGGGCGAAGTTATCGGACAGGACTGCTGAGGACGAGAGCAATCTTTTCAACAAGGTTCAGCCTGAGGATCTTGTTCAGTTCGGGCTGATTCCCGAATTCGTCGGGAGAGTCCCTATTATCGCCAGTCTGAGCGAACTTACCGAAGAGCAGCTGGTCGAAATTCTGACCAAGCCCAAAAACGCAATCGTGAAGCAGTTTGAGAAGATGATGGAAATCGAGAAGGTGCAGCTGGAGGTAACGGAAGACGCGAGAAAGGCCATTGCCGGGGAGGCAGTATTGAGAAAGACCGGAGCCAGGGGGCTTCGGGCCATTATAGAATCGATCATGCTTGAAGTTTTCTATGAAGTGCCTTCGCTTGAGGGAGTAACGCGCTGCGTCATCGACGAGAGCGTTATAGCCGGGCGTAGCGGTCCCAAGTTCTATTTTGAGAAATCGGATGAGGAGGCCCAGAAGTTGCTGGGAACATAGAAGGTTTCTTGCGAGTGGGCGTTTGCCCGTGGCAAGACTATAAATAAGAGAAACGGGATGGGAGCTTATAACTGAAACAGAGGATGGCATAACAATCAGGATTCCCCGACCTGTGTCCCCGGAAAAAGAAGAGTGGGCGTTTGCCCGGCTTGTGATTGCGGCTGTCGCTCTGGGTTTGCTTGCGATTGGATGGATTGCGGTCTATGCGACAGCACAGTTTACCTTTTTTCCTTAGGAGGAGAGCATGAAGTTCATTATTTTTGTCGCTTTCCTGGTTTTCTCCCCGCAGGTTGCGGAGGCGGCAAAAGATTGTTCGACGGTCAAAGACTACGCAGGCCGGCATAAGTGCTGGCTAGAAGGTATAAGACAGAAAGACCAGAAAGACCCTAGAAGTTGTAAGGGTGAATTTGCCGACCAAGTGTTGACTTTCATCCCAACGTTCCAAGAAGCGGGGCTACTTCACAAAGTCGACCACGAAGGAGCGTATGTTTTCCGCAATGTCTGGGCTGCCGTTGGGCTAGAGGACAAGGAGCTAGCGGGAAGAGTGTTCGCTGCTTATCAAGGTTGCTATGTTTTCGGTATGGACAAGTGGGTTCCTGCTATAAAAATTCTTGATTATTACTCCGGCAAGGAAATAGGGAGACTATCTGCCTGGTCCGGCACCTACAAGGAAAAATGAAGTGCCATACAGGTACAGGGAAAGACAGAAGAAAAAATGCTTGGGTTGCGGCCGGGAGTTCACTACCCGTCTCCCGCAAGAGAAATATTGCGGGGAGTCCTGCATGAGAAACGCCCGGCGGACCAGGGACGCAAAGCGCAAGGCGGAAGCACGCTAGGTATGGGGTTCCCTTGCGTCTGTATCCTAGGGGGCTGCAAACCGCGAATCCCAAAACCGATGATTGACAAGGAATTGCTTGAAATTCTCGTGTGTCCTGAGACCGGAGAACCTCTTGAAGAGGTCGGTCGGGAGATCATTGCACGGCTTAACGAACTTGTTGAACTCGGAACTCTCGTTGACAGGTCGGGAGAGCCTGTCTCCGAGAAGATTGAAGGTGGTCTTCTCTGCCGCGGCGGAAAACATCTTTACCCAGTAAGGGAAAACATACCGATTCTGCTGATCGAAAATTCCATCCCCCTTGTCTGACTTGTTGCTGGTACTGAGAAGCGTGGCTGTGGGTATGCTGTGACCGGGGGTCTGGTGTTGTGCGTTGCAGTTTCCGTTACGTGCTGATCTCAATTACTTTGGATTTTTTGTTCGGAATTGTGCTATAATCAGAATCTGATAAAAAGGGGGTATCAAATGATTAAAAGATTCCAGTCCACAATGAAGGGTTTTTTGTGCCTGTTTCTCGCAGGCTTGCTTCTGGCGTCGCTCGGCGGCGGCGACGCATCCGCGCAGGACGACGACACAGCCGCGCAGAATGTATTCGGGGTAAGCGGCGTATTTCTCAAAAAAATCACGGTCACCGCCCGAAAACGGGAGGAACTGATTCAGAACGTCCCCCTGTCGATTACCCATTTCAGTTCGGAACAGATTGAAACCCTTAAGGTAAACGACCTTGAAAGTCTCGCGGTGCTCATGCCCAACGTGGCCCTTGACGATGGCATCTCGGGAATGTCGCTAGCCAACTTTTCCATCCGCGGCGTGGGAATAAACGACACCATAGCGTCTATTGATCCGACCGTGGGAGTGTTTGTCGACGGCGTGTATATGGGGCAGATAAGCATTGTCTTGTTTGACACCTTCGATGTTGAAAGCATAGAGGTGCTGAGGGGACCGCAGGGAACGCTTTTCGGGCGGAATGTCACGGGGGGAGCCGTACTGATTAACACCAAGAAACCGGGAGACGTTTTTGAGGTATCGGCCCGCACTTCGTTTGAAGGAGGGGGTGAGAGTCTTAACAGCTATTACATGACCACAGTCGGAAGCCCGATCAGCGAGACATTAAGAGTGAAGGTAAGCGTGTACACGAACCAGGATAACGGCTGGTTCAAGAACCTCCACACGGGCGAGGCTTTCGGAGAGAACGACATACGGATGGTACGACCGATGATTGCGTGGAACCCGACGGATGACGTGAGCCTTGTTCTGCGCTACCAGTACGAAAAAACGAAGAACGACGGCACCGCGTCGCAGAACCGGCGTGACTTCGATCTTAACAGTCATGATTTCAGCATTGACGAAGAAGGCTTCAGGAGGCATGAACATCACTTCTTCACCGCTCAGCTTGACTGGGATGTGGATTTCGGAGACGGCACCGTGACCAATATATTCGGTTTTTTCGATTCGGAAGGTTCCGCTCAGGTTGATATCGACTCTACCCCGGAAAGCATTTTCCACATACGCGGATGGACCCCGTACCGCCAGTGGAGCAACGAACTGCGCTATGCGGGCAGATTCCTCGAAAGGCTCCACGCGACGACCGGTCTTTATTACTTTACAAACGAGATAAACTACCATGACAGCCGTTATATACTGGGAGGAGCTGTAACCCAAAATCTGGGAGGGAATTATTTTGTCGATACCTTGGGTGTGTTTCTCTCGCTTGATTACGATCTTACGGACCGGGTAACGCTTATCTCGGGCACCCGTTACAGCCATGAAAAGAGAAAGGCGGAGACCGCCTCCGCTAGTCCGACGCCCTGCAATGTTGCGGTCGGACCGGCATGCGAGTTTGATTTCACCGACGAGGAGACTTGGAACAGCTGGTCGCCCAAGCTCGGCGCCGTCTACCATATAAGTGACGGAGCGAACATTTACGGACACTGGACCAGGGGATTCCGTTCCGGAGGCTATAACCTGCGAAACAGTTACCCCCCGGATCAGGAACTCCCGGGACCGTACGATGAGGAGAAAATCGATACCTTCGAGGCGGGATTCAAGATATCCGCAAACAGGGGGGTCCTAAACGGCGCGGTTTTCTATAATATGATCGAAGATGTGCAGCGGATAATAACTCTTCCCGGATCGGCCAGCGGTATCGCACAGGAGATTCGCAACACTGCGGACGTAGAAGCCTTCGGCTTTGAACTTGACGGACTGCTCGCCGTTACCGGAAACTTTTTTCTTCTGGGTTCAGTAGGATACGCGGATCCCGAGTACACCAAAATAAAACATGACCTTAATCTGGATGGCGTTCTTGACGAAAAAGACCTGGCTTTAGAGCTTCCCCGGGCCGCGAAGCTGACTTGGAGAGTCGGCGCTACCCATAACGCCGGACTTGCGAACTGGGGGAAGGTGACTTCAAGGGTAAGCTATTCATATCGTGACAAAACATATCTCACGGATAACAACATGGGATATACTCCCGAGCAGAACATTGTTGACGCCGGAATTGATATCAGTCCGATGAACGAGAGGTTTTCAGTCGGGTTCTACGGAAAGAATCTTCTTGACGAAGTCAAGCACGGAGGCTACGTCGCGCTCGATGGCTCAGGTTTACCGGGATTGGGAGGTTCATTCACGTCGCTTTCCAGGGGCAGGACCTTCGGCGTGCAGCTGACCTACCGGTACAGGTGACGGAGAAAAGGCAGGTACATGTGCCGGTGTATGTGCCATGTCCCTGCTTGTGGTGGACCTGCGTAAGCCCGGACACATTGCAATCCGGCAGCTTTTTCCAGTATAAGGTCGCATTTCGTACCACATTCGATAAAGGTCTTTCAGTCCGCCAGCGGTCGGGTTAACGGATTCCTGTCAGAGTTCCTCAGGGGAACGCGGCGGGAGGAGTTGCCGTCGGGCTCGCCATAATTGTTCACGGGACCGGCGCATGGGCTCGGAGCGGACGGGATTGGCGGATGCCGGTGCCGTGCCGGCATCTGTTACTCAAAGTAAAGCTGATGCTCGACCGGGTGGATTTCTCCTGTCGGCCGGCAGATGGCGGAGGGCAGGCCGGAATTCCTCCGCGTTCGTCCCGCCGCGTACTGGAACCCCGGGCCGGAAGCGTGCTCGTCACAGGCAAGACACGGGTTCAGGTTCCCCCGCTCGTCGGCGTGCATGTCGTTCATCTTGTTTGTCAGCACGTTCCAGAACCCGTAGTGCTCGACGCAGGTCTTCATGCACCGGCGTCTTGTGTGCAATACGTTGTATGTCCAGGTCTCGGCGCACGGCTCCGCAAAGCCGACTTTTTCCATGAGACACTTCTTGATGCCGTCTGCCGTAAGCTTCCTCCCGCATGTTCTCGCCGGTTTCGTCAGATCCGGTTTCGTCAGATAGACCGCGAGGTCACGCAGGGAGGAGCATGTTCCGCAGTGGTAGCGGTGTGTAACGACATGGCCTTCCGCAAGCGCGCTTTTCTGGTCGGGAAACGTGCGCAGCCGGTAGTCCACGCGGTCTGTGTCCACGAACCGGACGGCACACACCTCGGTATTCGAGCCCAGTGAGGAGTGCCACCGCAGCACTGGCTCCTGACCGTAGAACAGAAACGTCGACTTGGTCTCATCAAGCTCGTAGCTCCTCGTGTTCGCGGGCAGGGGGTACCGCAGTTCCGCAATGTCGGAGTAGGATTCACGGTACCGGGGCTCGAACGGACTGGACGTCACAAAGCCGTTCGTGCCTCTTGAGAGTGAAGCGTCGGTCTCTGTGTCGCCGCTCCTGAGACCCAGCCGGTCGTATATCTCGTTATTTAGAAGGTTTGTATTCCGAAGGCGTTTGGCCAGCGCGCCAGCTCCTGATAGGCTGGACACACGGTTGTCGGCGCAGACAGGGTCATCCCGGGAAGCTTGCTGGTCCGAGGATGGAGGAAGCGGCAGGAGCCACGCGATCAGCAGCAGCACAACCCCGAAGCCGGCGTACTTTCCCGCACTCAGAAAGAATCTCTTTGGTTTTTCTCTCAGGTTCTTGAGCCTTTTCATTTTCTCAGAAACAAGCCGGATGCAGCTTGCGGCAACGCATCTCTATCCGAGCGGGAAGGAGAGCAGGCACGGGGCAGTTCAGTCTTCTGCGAGAAAATCAAGCACGGCCTTGTCCGCCTCGGCTTGACACTCTCTCCAGAATCCGTGGCCGACGTCCGCAAACGCCCTCTCAACTGCGTTCGGTATAAGTTCCACCAGCTTTTTCGATTTCTCGGGAGGCGTGACTATATCGCGCTCCCCGTACATGATCAGGGTTTCCGCGGAGATCTTCCCGAGTCGGGCCAGTACGTCGTGGTTCTCGCACGCGTAGCTCTGGTTCCTGTATCCGGCGGCGGCCTCGGGGTCAGCGGGAACTTCCCGGATTCTGCCTATCAGGGAATCGTAATTCTCTTCGATATATTTCCTTCTGTATCCGAGAAAAAGCGCAAAAACCCACCCCGCCCCGGATCCCGCCTTGCCCACTATGTCCCTCGCGGTTCTGATGAGCAGATTTCCGACCTCGTCCCTGTGCGCGGAGGAGCATCCCATGACGAGCCTGTTTACCCTCTCCGGGTATTTTATGCCCAGCCACTGGCATATCATTCCGCCCATTGATTTTCCGACGAAGTGGGCTTTCTCTATCCCGAGAAAGTCAAGGAGCCCCGCGGCGTCATCCGCCATCTGCTCCATCGTGTAGGGATAATCGGGTTTCTCGGAGCGGCCCGAGCCCCTGTTATCAAACGCTATCACGCGGAAATGTTCCGAGTAGATGGGAACCTGCACATCCCAGCTCTCAAGACTGCTCCCAAGGCCGTGGATGAGCACGAGCGGATACCCCTTCCCGCACTCCTTGTAATAAAGATTTATTCCGTTTGTCTCTGCGTATGGCATATCAGGTCTGTCCCGAGGTTAGCTGGTTTCTGCTCAGAAGATATTCTTCCAGTATTACTGTGGCGGCCATCTTGTCTATTACCGTTTTCCGCTTCTTTCTTCCCATGCCGGCTT
Organism: uncultured Spirochaetia bacterium; assembly: GCA_964429945.1. Classification (GTDB taxonomy): domain Bacteria; phylum Desulfobacterota_D; class UBA1144; order Nemesobacterales; family Nemesobacteraceae; genus Nemesobacter. The sequence continues at coordinate 24,913 of CAYSDX010000086.1, forward strand.
CTATCAGCGTCTGCTCCGCGATCCTGGTAGAAAAGCTCTCGTCCCAGTATTTCACCGAAAGGCCCAGAGAGTTTCGAATGCGTTCGGAAAATTTCCTGATGCCCTTTGCCCTGTTCCCGAGAGAACCGTCCTGGTTGTAGGGTATCCCCACGAGGATTTCACAGGGGGAATATTGCTCTATTATATCCCGCAGTTGCGCGAGGTCTTTTTTTTCGTTTTCCCGACTTATCGTACAGACGCCGTTTGCCGTGATCCCCAGCTCGTCGCTTACGGCAACCCCTATAGTTCTGGTTCCTATGTCAAGCGAGATTGTCCTCCCCGAAGTTCTGTCTTGCTTTTCAGCCGGTACTCTCATCGGGCTCCAGTTTTTCTATGACTGCCGCTCCTATGCTGTCTCCCCATACGTTTATGGTAGTGCGGAACCTGTCCAGAAACCAGTCAATCGCGAGTATCATACCTACGCCCTCTATGGGGAGCCCGACGGCCTGCAGCACAAGCACCATGGTTACGAGCCCGGCTTCCGGTATGCCCGCGGCTCCTATGGCCGCCAGAGTGGCGGTGAGAAACACCACGACGAGTTCACCTCCCCCGAGGTGTATTCCGTAGCTCTGAGCGATGAATATTACGGCGACGGACTCGTAAAGAGCTGTTCCGTCCATGTTGACCGTGGCTCCGAGGGGCAGAACGAATTTCGAGATTTTCGGCGAAACCTTGGCGTTCTCCGTTACGTTGGTAATGGTAAGGGGCAGGGTGGCTGAGGACGAGGCGGTTGAAAAGGCCGTGAGAAGCGTTTCGCTCAGGTCCTTGAAGTAAGCAACCGGGTTTCTCCCGGATAATGTCCGCAGCAGAAGCGGGAGAACCACGAACCCGTGGATAAGCAGTCCCAAGAGAACGCAGAACACGTATTTACCCAGTTGCGTTGCGAGTCTCAGCACTTCATCCCCGCCGCCCGCTTCTCCGATTTTTCCGGCTATGAGGCCGAAGATGCCTATCGGAGTCAACGCGATTATCCAGTGGACTACCTTCATGATGGCCTTGTCCATGGATTCAAACAGGTCCAGAACCAGTTGCTTTTCCTTGTTCAGTCTGCCAAACGCTATTCCGAAAAGAAGAGACGCGATTATGATTGGAAGGATCTGGAATTCGTATGCGGACTTGAAAAGATTCGGCGTCGATATCTGCCGCAGGATGTCGGTTACTCTGAATCCTTCCTTGCTTTTTACTACCTCAGGCATCGCTCCCTTGAGTATCTCGCTTCCGTCTCCGGGCTGCACCATCGTGACCACCGCTATTCCGATTGAAACGGCTATCGCTGTGGTTACCGCGTAGTAGGCGATGGTTTTAAGCCCGAGAGAACCCAGATTGCCGATTTTCATTATGCTCAGCGTAATCGACACTATTATGAGAGGGAGCACAACCATCTTGAGGGCGTTTAGGAAAAGCTCTCCGATAATCTGGATTCCCGCGCCGAATTCAGGGAAGAACGAACCCACGGCGCCACCCAGCAAAACGCCCGCGATTATTCCCAGAATCAGTCTGTTTTTTGATATGAAAGATTCCATGGATGTTGACTCTTTTTTTTCCTAAGTTAGGTTAACTGACCATACAGGTTTTTTTGTAAAGTCTGCCTGGAGTGAAAATGAATTTCCTACCAAAAAAGCATCACGCCGTGCTTTTATGCTTGCTTGCAATTGTTTTTTCTTCGAGTTGCGTGCTCGTGATGGGCGGAGTGGTCGGTGGCAGTACTGCGGCTTATCTCAAGGGAGTTCTAAAGAGCAAGGAGCCTGCTTCGTTTGACAAGGTCTGGTTTGCGGTTGTAGAGGTTGTGGAACAGCAGGAGTTTGAGGTAACCAAAAAAGAAAGCATGGTGGGCAAGGCGCTTATCGAAGCCAAGCTTCGCGACCAGGATAAAATGGTCTATGTAACCGTCAAGTACGACAAGCCCGAGATAACCGATCTGATTATCCGCGTGGGCATCTGGGGAGATGAGGAAGAATCAAGGCGCATACTCAAGCTTATTCACGAAAAACTCTACTGAACAACAGAAACAACCGGCCTGACACCCCACCTCAGGGAAGGGGTCTGCGGACTGATAGTGTGCGATCATGAAAGAAGACTCCCGGATCAATTATGTCGAGTTGCCTGCGGAAGACTTTACTAAGGCCAAGGCGTTTTACAGTGACGTGTTTGGCTGGACCTTTCAGGACTACGGCGACTCCTACTGTGCCTTCAATGACGGCAGCGTGGACGGCGGGTTCTACCACTCCCCGCTACAATCCGACAGCAGCCAGGGCGCTGCGCTGGTGGTGCTTTACGCGGAAGACCTGGAAGCCACGCTGGAACGCATCACTGCCGCCGGAGGCGAACTCTGCAAACCGATATTTTCCTTCCCCGGAGGGCGGCGGTTTCATTTTCTAGATCCCAACCGCAATGAACTGGCGGTCTGGAGCGACCGGTAGGAAGCGGCGATGACCCGTGAAAATGCAACCATCGGGTCGGCGGTATAGTCTCAACTGTTGGCTATAAGTGCCATTTAGTTTTTCCCGAGATTTTCGTAAAGTTCCATTTCAATATCAAGTTCCGTTCTGATTCCCGCTTTGTTAAGCTTTGTGTTTGCTTCTCCTATCGTTCTGCATCCGTAGACTGCTTGCGCTGGTCTTGACACCTTTTCGTAAACCACCCGGGGATCTACGTAGAAAGTTACTGTGGAACTTATATCGAGTTCGACTTTTCTTCTGCCGTCTCTTATTGAAGTGGTGCTGAAAACTCCTTTTGCGTATTCAACAGGCCCTCTGCTTGCTTCGGTGGGTATTATGCTTATCGCCTTTTCCATTAATTCCAGTGTGGTTGCGGACATGCCCCAGCTCCCGAGAATTCCATTGTTTCGTGCTATGATGCCGAATGACCTCTCAAGTTCTTCTTTGGAGAGTTCTCCGTCGCTTCCGAAACCGAATACCCCCATTATGGTGGGCATCCGGAAACTCTGCCTGTAAAGTGCGGCAGTCATTATAGCGTCGGCAAGCGGGCTCATGAGTCCCTTTTCGTCTCCAGATCCGATTACGTCTCCCCCGACGTCTATCCCAACTACCAGATCCGCGCCGAGTTTCTGGGCAGCATCAGTTATTCCCTCGAAAACCTTAGCTGGGCCGTAACTGATATCGACAAGAAGGGTTTCTTCTCCCAGGACTTCGGCCATCCCCGCCTCGGCGAATCTTGCTCCCGCCCGGGTTAAGGAGTCCTTGTTACATCTCCAGACCACGTCGTTTATCTCACTGACATTGCGTGCCTCTTCGAGTTTTCTGGGTCCCGGGTCGGGGTCTATCGTGAAGCGCTCCCAGCTGAGTCCCCCAAGAACGCATTGCGTACCATTCGTCTCGAGCAGGTTTACGGTTGGAAGGGTTCCGACTATATCACCTCCACCTCCTATTCCGAGCACGATGGCCTTTCTCGAATTTTTAAGAATGTCCTCAAGCATAATCTATCCGCAGTGGTGATTACTAATATCCGTTCTGCAGTAATGATCAAGGTATTTTTACGCGCGGCGAATCGACCGGCCGGGTCGGGGTCTTTATGGGAAATTGATTTCCGGCTATATTAATCTCTCCGTTTTACGGCTTCTTATGAAGAAAATAATAAAGGGTTGGAAACACTTAAAAGGCGTGCACTGCGGTTCCGCCGCGATCAGGGACATATGCTCCTATTACGGACATGATCTTTCAGAGCAGATGTGTTTCGGGCTCGGAGCCGGGCTCGGTTTTTATTACTCTTGTGACGAGAGTATGAACCCGAGCAGGATTATACAGCCCCGCGGTCCCCTGATGGAAATTAATTTCCTCAGGAACTTCGGTGCTGATATCACCGACTGGAAATACGAGAACGACGATGAGCGGGCCTCGGCTGACCTTAGGGAATCTATTGACAGGGACGTCCCGGTACTGATACAGGCAGATATTTGCTACCTTGAGTATTTTGACTCCCAAACCCATTTCCCCGGACACGTAATTGCGGTATGTGGATACGATGACCCTGAATCTGTTTTTTACGTGGCGGACAACTCATTTAAAGATCTTAAGACAGTCTCTTTTGAAAATATGGCGAAAGCGAGAAGCTCCAAAGCGAGGCCGTATCCGCTTTCAAACAACCGCGTTGAAGTGGAGTCTCTTCGAAACGATTCTGATCTTCGGGATATGGTTTTCGGCGCCGTAAGGAAAAACGCAGAGATGATGCTTGAAGGTCGAACCACTCTCAGAGGAACCTCAAGCGTTGAAGTCATAAAGAAGTGGGCCGAGGATCTACCGGGCTGGAAGGATATTAGTGACTGGAAGTGGACCTCCAGGTTTACTTACCAAGTTATATGCAGAAGAGGGGTTTGCGGCGCTGCCTTCAGGTGGTTTTACAGGGATTTTCTGGAAGAGGTCTCCTCGGTGCTTTCGCCTTTTTACGGGTCTGACCTCCCAGAGGAGATGAACAGAATCGGCCAGAAATGGTACGATATGGGAGTACTTTTCAAACAGATAAGCGAGAGTGATTCATGCGAGCGGGAATTCGAACGGGCCTCGGAACTTGCTTTTGAAATATATGATCTTGAAAGGCGGTATTTTAGCGTCGTGCTTGAAAAATCCCCTGTTGTCCACACTGCGGGAGAAAGAAGTCTCGGTGAATGAATATTGCATGGGCATATAAAAATCATGGCGCGGTATCGCTTGGGAGTTCCGGGTCTTCGTGACGTTGCGTTTCCGCAGGTTGCATAATATATGGAGATATTCCCAAAAAATAAGGTATTCTATTAAATTATGCGGAATTATTTTAGGAACTGACTATGCTTTTTTTTCTTTTAAGGAAATATGTATGGGTCGTAAACGTCTTACTGATAGTTGCCATCGCGTACTCGGTCTCGGCTATGGTCAACAACGGCCTGCGTGACAGAATAGAGTCTGACAAGGGCGGTATGACAAGCGAGCACCTGTACAAGGAGAAGTACGGACGGGTTAAGATTCCTTATCGTGCGAGGAGTTACTACGACTCGATATTGAAAACGAATCTGTTTGGAGTTGGTGGGTACTCGGGGCCGGCGGACACCGGTGATCTTCCCGAGGTTTTCGAGGGAGAAATTACTCCGAAAACCTCCCTTAAGCTTGAACTCATGGGAACTTTCATACTCAAAAGCAGAACTCATCCTTCAACGAACAAAAGTGTTGCAGTAATAAAGAATATGGAAAATCTTAAAATAAAGGGTTATTCTGAAGGGCAGTTGGTTGACCTCATAGCATCCGAAAAAGTGGAGGTAGTGAAAATAGACGACTGCGAAGTGACTATACGTCGCGCCGGAGGCCCTGAACTTATTACCTGCGGAAATGAGTTTGAATCCGTTTTTTCAAAAAGCGTCGCCAGTTCTTCTCCTAAAAAGAACAGGACGTCTGTTAAGTCGAAAAAGTCGTCGGCCTCGGGAGTGAGCAAAGTCGGCGACGGCGTGTACCAGATAGAGAGAAGGATGTTTGATGAGTTGCTAGCGGAACCAAGCACCTTGATAACCGAGGCTAGGATTGTGCCGCGCGATGATGGCATCAAGATCTTCGGCGTGAAGAGCAGAAGCGTGTTTTATAAAATGGGTCTTAGAAACGGGGATATAGTTCACCAGATAAATGAAGTCGCTTTAAACGACGTGCCGAACGCTCTTTCGCTTTTGACCGACTTAAAGGGGCAGAGCGAATTTACTGTTGATTTCACCAGGAGAGGCAAAAGAAAAAGCAACCGGTACACGGTTTACTAGGTCTGCGGCGAAAAATCGGTTTCTTGAGGTTAAAACAGGTTATGAAATATCTTCTTAGTAGTAGTCTTTTCCCGATTCTGCCGGCGGTTCTCTTTTTTTCCGTTTCCGTCGTCTGTCCGCAGCTGGCTTTCGCCGAGAAATCCGAGCCGTTGCCGGATCTTACCAGAGCGAAGGTTGTTGTCGCTCCGGGTACCAGACTGAAAAAAGCGCCTGCGCAGAATGAATCCGGGGAAGATTCGCCCTTGGAACCCGCTGAGGTTGCCGAGGAGGCCGCGAAATTATTAGCGGAGGAAGCTGCAAAGGACCCTCGCAAGGAAGCCTTAAGACCATTCGGCAAAGACGCCGTTAAGGTTTCCGGCAACGAAACCGTGGAGGGTATCGCTGAGGAACCCGGTCTCCCGCTCGATTTAGCGCCTGAGGGAGTCGTGGCTGAGTCTGAACCCGAACCGCAGAAAACGCCTGAGTCTCAAGCACAGAAACCTGAGGAGACGTTGCCTGCGGTTGCCGAGGCCCCAAGCGAGGAAGTCGCTGGAGCTACGGGCGAGGAGATTGCCGAGGTTCCGGCTGATGAGACCCTCGAAGAGGAGGAAATTCCCGAAGATCAGGGAATGGTCAACCTTCGTGCCAACATGACGCTTAAGGAGATGGTGAAGACTATAAGTGAGATTACCTCCGAGGTCTATCTCCTGAGTGACCAGATCAGGGACAAGAACGTGACGATCATAACTCCTCAGGGCGGCTTCGAGAAAGAAAACGCGTTTAGGATTTTTGAAATACTGCTTGATATGAACGGCTATTCGGTCGTAAGCGCGGACGGAGTCAACAAGGTCGTTCCGAAAAAGGGAATAAAGTCAGAAAGCATACCGTTGAGGCAGGATTTCGACCCTGGAGAATCTTCCCAGAAATACGTGATGAAGCTTATAAAGCTTAAAAGCGTAAAGGCCAAAGGGGTCTCTAACACCCTTCGAAGCTTGGTGAGCAAGGAAGGATTCATGAAGCCTTACGAACCGTCAAACACCTTGGTTGTGATCGACAACGAGCAGAACGTGAACAGGATAACCGAAGTGGTGGCCAGCCTTGATTACAACAAGAAAATAGAGTTCGTAAGGGTGCATAACACAAGCTCTGCCAGCGTCATCTACAAGCTGCTTGAGATATTCAGCCCTCAAAGCGCCAAAAGAAAAGCTTCAAAGAGCCAGAAAGACGGTTTCGTATCCGGAAGTTCCGAGCTTCTAGGGTTTAAAGTGATAAATGACGAGAGGACGAATTCCATAATAGTCATTGCCGACCCGAGGGACATTTCCCTGATAAAGGAAACGATCGCTGTTTTGGACATAAAAAGTGAGCACGCCGAACAGGACGTCTACGTCATACCGGTTAAAAACGCCGATGCCGAGCAGATAATTGAAGTTCTCGGGAATCTGTTTGCGGAGTGGAAGGGAGGGGCTATGGTTTCATCGGTTTCCTCCCGTGGACAGACGCGACAGTCCGACAGAACCGGTCAATCTTCGAACCGCCTCGGAGAGGGCAACCTGAGTAGGGGTGGAAATACCGGCGGTCTCGGTTCGCAAGGCGGAACCATCGAGAGGGGAGGAAGCAGTAAGACCGGCGGCGGTTCTGTTGTCGTGTCTTCGGCCGATGGACTGAAGATAACTTCGGACCCCGCGACAAACTCGATTATAGTTATCGGTTCTCTTACTCAGTACAGAATGGTCAAGCAGATAGTGGACAAGCTTGACATAAGAAGAAGACAGGTATTCGTGGAAGCTGCCATACTTGAAGTGGGTCTTGACAACCTGAATGCGCTGGGAACCAATTTCGGTCTCGGTCTTAGAATAGAAGGCGACAACCTCGGTTTTATCGGACAGCAGCTGCCGGGCATACCGAGTCTCCTCGGAGTTGCGGCCGATCCTGCGATCGCAACAACATCCATAGGCAGTCTTTCAGGACTTTTTCTTGGGGTCGTGGGAGAGGAAGTTGACGCCGACGGTTCAGGCCCGCTTCCGGCTCTTCCTTCGTTCTCTGCGGTGTTTCAGGCACTGAGTTCTGTGACCGACGTCAATGTTCTCTCAACCCCGAGCATCATTACAACCGACAATGAGCCGGCTGAAATAGTGGTGGCTGACGTAATACCGTTTCCGATGGGCAGCACCGTGGGCACAAGCGGCGTGACGGTTCAGACGATTGAGAGACTGCCGGTTGGAATAAGGCTGAGCATTACTCCCCAGATAAGTGAAGGAGAATACCTTAACCTTGACATAGTTACCGAAGTTTCCTCCACCCGGGAGGCTCCAGCGGGACTTAACACAGCGCAGTTCGGTATCGCAACCACGACTAGAAGCGCCGATTCGTCAGTTATAGTCAAAAATGGACAGACCCTTGTTATAGGCGGGCTGGTCCAGGACAGAGAAGAGGTGCTTCACAACAAGACTCCTCTGCTTGGAGATATCCCGCTGATTGGAAACCTCTTCAGGTTCAAGCGCAACCAGAGCAGGAAACTCAACCTGATGATACTCCTTACCCCGCGGATAGTTGAGACGGAAAGCGACATGAAGCAGCTGCTTCTGGACCACCAGAGGAGAAAGACCCTGCTTCACAGAAGGGACCTGAATACGCTTGAATAGGGAAGTTTTTAAGAAATGAAAGCTCTTGACGAAATAATAAGCAGACGCTACCCCGAGGTGATGGGGAGAATTGAAGAACTGAAAGGGAAAAACGGCCGGAACACCGAAGACATACTGCTCAAAACAGACGTACTCAAGGATTCCCCTGCCCTCGACGTTCTTTCTGAATTCTACGGAATCGAGAAAATCGAATCGATTCCGGAAGACGAGATAGATTATGAACTGATAAAGCAGTTCCCGATCAGTTTCGCGAAAAAATTCAGAATACTTCCCATAAACAAGGATAACGGAACGCTCAAAGTCGTATTCGCCCCGCCCCAGGAACTCTATGCCCTTGACGAGGTGCGTTCCCGCTTCGGGTGCTCGCTTGAAACATATATTACCCTTGAGCGCATGCTGAACGACAGCATCAACAGGGTTTACGAACAGGGCAAGGATGTTGTCTCAGAAGATATAAACGAGGGTTCCGGGCTCTCCGAAATGGAGTTTACAGAACCTCAGGATCTGATTGAGGCCGAGGACGAAGCCCCGATCATAAAATTCATAAACACGCTTCTTTTCCAGGCCGTAAGGGAGCACGCAAGCGATATTCACATAGAGTGTTTCGAGAAAGAAGTGCTGGTCCGGTTCAGAAGGGACGGCATTCTGCACGACGTGACGAAAGTTCCGAAGACGGTGCAGTCTTCGGTGATTTCGCGCGTGAAGATCATGTCCGAGCTTGACATAGCGGAGAAAAGAAAACCCCAGGACGGAAGCATAAGGCTTAAGATTGGGGGAAGAGATATAGACGTAAGAGTCTCGACCGTTCCCACTTCGTGGGGAGAAAGCGTGGTGATGAGGCTGCTTTACAGGTCTTCAGTGCTTATGAGTTTCGAGCAGCTGGGCCTTGAAGGCAAGAAGCTTGAACTTGTGGAATCCCTCATCCGGCGCCCCCATGGAATCATACTCGTTACGGGACCTACGGGAAGCGGCAAGACGACGAGTCTTTATGCCGCCCTGCAGAGAATCAATCTTCCCGACAAGAAGATAATTACCATAGAAGACCCGGTTGAATACCAGATACAGGGAATTAATCAGATACAGGTCAACACCAAGGTGGATCTTACGTTCGCAAACGGACTTCGCTCAATACTGAGACAGGATCCCGACGTTATACTGGTGGGGGAAATAAGGGACAGGGAAACCGCTGATATTTCCATGAATGCCTCTCTTACCGGACACCTCGTATTCTCCACGCTTCATACCAACGATTCGGTAAGTGCCGTGACCAGGCTTGCCGACATGGGAGTGGAGTCTTTTCTCATAGCCTCGACCCTCTCGGCGGTCATAGCCCAGAGACTTGTCAGGATTCTTTGCGAACAGTGCAAGGAGCAGTACGTACCGATTGATGAGGAGCTTAGCCGTATCGGGCTGGCGCGCGAGTCCTGTCCCGAAGGAAAGATCTACAGAGCTAAGGGGTGTCAGGAGTGCATGGGGACGGGATTCTCCGGGAGAATAGCGATTTTTGAGATACTTCTTATTGATGACCACCTTAAAAACACTGTCCTGACCCACCCGGATTCGGCTACGCTTAAGGAAAAGGCCCTGAAAAACGGACTCGTCACCCTGAGAATGGACGGTGCCGAAAAAGTTGCGAAAGGCATAACGTCGATTGACGAAGTACTCAGGGTTACTGAAGAGGAACTGGCGGAGACCTAGTCCAAGGTTATCCTTAACATCGGTATCTGGAAATGCCTGTTTACAACTATAAAGCCATTAACGACAAGGGTGAATCGGTAAAAGGCGTTATAAGCGCGGAATCGGTCAAGATCGCAACCGACAAGCTAAGAAAAGGAGGGGTCTATCTCTCTTCCATAAAGGAGGCGGCCGGGTCTCGCCGCTCGTCGATAAGCCTTCCGTGGACCGGGGTAAGCACCTCGGAGCTTGCCGTTATGACGAGACAGTTCTCCACTCTGATTTCATCCGGTCTTCCTCTTGAAACGTCGCTTGTGGCTCTCTACGAGCAGACAGATGACCAGAAGCTTAAGGAGATTCTCTCCCAGGTGCGAAGCCGGGTGAGTGAAGGCAGTTCTCTCCATGTTGCGCTCGAGGAGCATAAAAACGTTTTTTCCGATCTTTACGTTAGTATGGTCCGCGCGGGCGAGGCGAGTGGAACTCTTGACGTCGTGCTTGACCGTCTTGCGGATTTTCTTGAAAAACAGCAGGAACTCACTTCGAAGATGAGAGGCGCCATGATATATCCGGCGATAATGTTTATCGTCGGGCTTGGGGTGCTTGTTTTCATGATGACTTTTGTAATTCCCAAAGTCGCCGATATATTCGAGGCCAGCAACAAGGCTCTGCCCTTTCTTACAGTAGTGCTCATAGGGGCAAGCGATTTTCTAAGGGGAAATTTCGCCCTGATTCTGGTTTTTATGGCCGTCGTATTCTTTTTTGCGCACAGGTACGTAAAAACGCCTTCCGGAAAAAAAGTATACGACAGGCTTTCCCTGAGGGTTCCGGTGTTCGGGAAAATATCTTCAAAAGTGATGATTTCCCGTTTTACAAGGACGCTCTCAACGTTGCTTTCAAGCGGTATCCCTCTTCTTGAGTCGGTTAAGGTGAGCGAATCGGTTCTGGGAAACAGTCTTTACGTTGAAAATATCAAGGATGTCCGGGTCAAGGTGGCGGAAGGAGCGGCATTCGGATCCTCTCTTGGACAGACCGGGATTTTTCCGCCCCTTGTAGTGAGAATGGTATCTGTGGGGGAGGAGGCCGGCAAAATTGAAGACATGCTCTCGAAAGTGGCCGATATGTACGACACTGAGGTCGATGGCATGCTTTCCACGCTGACTTCTCTTCTTGAGCCGGTAATGATACTGATTATGGGCGTTGTGATGGGTTTTATAGTTTTTGCTATACTTTTACCAGTGTTGAATCTAACTTCGGTAATAAACTGAACAGGGAGGTAGAGAAAATGAGATCCCAGATGGGATTTACTCTGATTGAAATTATGGTGGTCGTGCTTATCATAGCGGGGCTTGCCTACATAGTGGGCACGAACGTGATAGGTCAGGGGGAGAGGGCGAAGGAAAAACAGACCATGATTCAGATCAGGCAGTTTGAGCAGGCGCTCCAGCTGTTTAAGTTTGATAACGGTTTTTATCCCGAAACCCAGCAGGGATTGCGCGCTCTGATCGAACCCGTAACGGTCGGCAAGGAAGCCAGAAGGTGGAGGCGTTATCTGGAATCCGCAAGCGTGCCGCTTGATCCTTGGGGAAACGAGTTTGTATATTTCGGGACCGATCAGACCGAGGACGGGTTGTACTATATAAGGTCTAATGGTCCGGACGGGGTAGGGAATTCAGACGACGATCTGTCCAGCAGAGACAGATGAGAAGAAAATCCGCAGGCTTTACATTAATTGAGATCATAGTGGTTGTTTTTCTGCTCGGAGCTTTTTTCTCCGTGGCGATGCCGAGGGTCTTCAAGACAGATGACATGAACCTGCGCAGCGCTTCAAGAGGGCTTGTAACGACGATAAGATACCTTTACAGCAAGTCCATCTTTGAAAAGCGGATATACAAGCTCTCTTTCGATATTGACGCCGGGGAGTACTGGGCGGAGGTTCTTGAGGGAAACCAGTTTCGGGCGCGAGAGGATTCCGGATACGGCCGCAGGAATCTTCCCAACGGAGTTTTTTTCAACGACATACAGACGGAGAGAACCCAGGGGAAAGTCGGTTCGGGAAGGGACGCGTTTATACTTTTTCTGCCAACTGGGATTGTCGACTCGGCGGTTATTCACCTGAGAACCGGTGAGGATAATTTCTTCACGCTTTCAACTAATCCCTACACAGGAGCCACGAAAGTTTTCGACAGGTACGTCGAATTTAACAACCGGCTTCAAAGCGTGGCGGAGCAGTAGGAGAAAAACGGAATGAGAGCCTCGAAAAACGGCATTTGCGGATTCACGCTGCTTGAAGTCATGGTTGCTGTGGGGTTGCTTGCCTTTGCGATGGTGTCCATACTAGGCATTGTGGGTCACAATATAAATATTGCCACAAGATCCACAAACTATCTCACAGCCACGAGCCTTGCTGACGAGATAGCTTCCCGGATTGACGCCGAGGGGCTTCCCTCAGCGTCACAGAGAAGCGGAAAGTTTGATAACCACCCGGGCTTTGAGTGGCATATCGTGGTCGCTCCTTACGATCTGCCGCAGTTCGAAGCGAAAATGAACATCGTAAGCATTCTTATAACCTGGGACGACGGGGAGGAGAGCTATGAAATCAACTTCGTCGATTCGGGATGACAAAAGCGGTTTTACCCTTATAGAGGTTCTTATCGCCGTCACTATAACGGTCATCGTGCTTACGATGCTCTATAGTTCTTTTTCCCAGCTGATAACCGCCAAACGCAGAGTAGAGACGGAAAACGAACTGATCCAAGAGGCAAACACCATTCTGCTCAAGATGCGCCACGACTTGGTGAATGCGTTTCCCCGGGGGAATATCAACTCCGGGACTTCTTCCTCGGCCTATCGCTATTTTACCGGGAGGCTTGAAGGGGAGAACAGCAGGATTGTCTTTACTTCTTTTGCGAAGGATCCAACGCATTATTCCACCCAGTCCGGCCAGAGCGAGATATCCTATTATGTGCTTCCGCTCCGCGGCGAGCGCGAAGATATGTTTGCCCTTATGAAGAAGGATAATTACTGGATCGGAAACGATGAGACCGGAGCCGCGTACCCGCTTTCGGAGAGAGTGCTGAGTTTCCGGGTGAATTTCCTTAGCGGGCGGTCCCCGAGTTCGGCGAATGAGCAGAGAGTATGGGAGTGGGATTCGTCAGTAATGCGAGGATTTCCCAAAGCCGTTCAGATCCAGATCGTTTTGGTGGGGGACCGAGGACAGGAGGAAAACCATTCCATGATTGTTGCTATACCGGTGGCTGACTGATGCGGAAAGCAGATTCGAAAACAGCGCAGAGAGGGATAGTCCTTGTTATTGTCGTCATAACGATTGCCATACTCTCCACGATCGTTATTGATTTCATATATTCAACCCGCGTGAGCTACGAGATATCTGCAAACAGCTCAAGCGATGTTCAGGCAAGACATATAGCGAAATCGGGGGTGAGGGTCGTACGAGGCGTACTGAGAAAGAAAACGCTTGAGGATATTCCCGTAATCAAGGGAGTGCTCGCTCAGGCAATAAAGTCGCAGAACGGCGCCGGCGGATGGAGTCTTTCCATCAGTTCCTTCCCCATCGGAGGCGGAAACATATCCCTTGAGGTGACAGACGAGAGATCAAGAGTCAACCTCAACGCTCTTGTGGACCAGAAATCAAACCGGGTGGATTTTCAGGTCCGCACGCAGTTAAATGAACTTTTCCGCTTTCTCGGGGTGGAAACGGGGAAGGCCGATCTTTTCGTGGCAAGCCTTGTAAACTGGCTTGACGGAGCGGCTCAAGGCGCCGGAAACGATCAGGATCCCGATGGCGCCACTGCAGACTATTACGCGGGACTTGAAAATCCCTATTATATCAAGGACGGGCCGCTTGACAGCGTTGAGGAAATTAGGATGATTCAGGGGATGGATAAGGATTTCTTTTTTAAGGCCAAGGACTATCTGACCGTGTATCCTAAGGACAAGCAGGTGAATTTCAGCACCGCTTCGAAGACGGTGATAATGTCTACTATTAAGGCCGCTGGGGTCTCGGTCAACGAGAGACAGAGCGATTACCGGGAGATAAAAGACAGCCTTGTACGGAGAATGGCCGACGAAATAGTAACGCGCAGGAGCATCAAGAGGATCATATCGGCCAGTGAGACCAAGAAAATTTTGAAGAGAGTGGATTCCACTCTGAAAATAAGTTCCGGTATTTCGGGCGTGGTTCTTAAAGGTGGGAAAAGCGACGTTTATACCGCCGTCTCCACCGGCATAGTGGGAAAAGAAATTCCGGTGTCAAGACAGATTCGGGCAGTCCTCCGTAAAAACCTGAAAAGGAAGAGCTCATATCCGACCGTGGTATCCTGGAGAGAAAGATAAAAGCCGAAGTGGCGGAATTGGTAGACGCGCAGGATTCAGAATCCTGTGGGCACTGCGCCCGTGGGGGTTCGACTCCCCCCTTCGGCACCACACCTTACAGCGCCTAAACCGGCGAATTGCTTAAAAAGTGGAAAACGGCTGAATAATTTTACTGCGAAGCGGCGCAGGAGAGATATATCTGGTTTTTCCTGTTCTCAAAAGCTGGTTTTTTATGTCAGGTCAATAAACGGGTTGTAGGCGATTTCCCAGAGATGGCCGTCGGGACCCTCAAAGTACCCTGAGTAGCCGCCCCAGGACGCGTCCTGCGGTTCCTTTATGATTCTAGCACCCGCGCGGCGTGCCTCCTCTATCACTTCGTGCACTTCTTCTTTGCTCGGTTCGTTATGCGCGATTGTAACACCGGAAAATCCGCTTCCTTCTGCCGAGACGGTTACATCTTCAGCCAGCTTGTCTTTCGGATACAGGGACAGCCATACGCCGTTCATATCGTAGAAGGTGATTGTGTCAGATGATTCCTTCTCGGGTGTCAAGCCCATTCCCTGTTCATAAAACTTTTTCGCCGTTGCCATGTCGGCCACTCCCAGGGTGATGATCGCCAGTTTTGGTCTCATGTTGGGACTCCGTAAATGGTATGGTTTGTCAAAAACAAAAAAAAGGGCGCCCTCATTAAAGGTGCGCCCTTTTTTTTATCTGGTCTTTTACTTCTTTATACGTCGTAATAAAGTGTGAACTCGTACGGTACGGGTCTCAGCCTGATCGGGTTGATCTCGTTTTCCGTTTTGTAATCAATCCATGTCTCTATTACGTCTTCTGTGAACACGTCTCCTTTAAGCAGGAACTCGTGATCATCTTCAAGGGCTTTTATGGCCTCTTCAAGCGAACCCGGTACGGAGGGGATGTTGCTTAGCTCCTCGGGTCCCAGCGCGTAAATGTCCTTGTCCAGCGGGTCTCCCGGCTTGATCTCGTTTTCGATTCCGTCGAGTCCGGCCATCAGCAAAGCGGAAAACGTCAGATAACCGTTGCACGAGGGATCTGGAAAGCGGGTCTCGATTCTCTTTGCCTTCGGGCTGGGAGAATACATGGGGATTCTTACCGCGGCGCTTCTGTTTCTCGCAGAGTAAGCAAGATTCACAGGAGCTTCAAACCCAGGAACGAGTCTCCTGTAGGAGTTTGTTATCGGGTTGCTAAACGCGCATATGGCTCTTGCGTGCTTTAGGACTCCACCAACATAATACATCGCAAGGTCGCTCAGTCCCGCGTATCCCTTTCCGGCGAAAAGAGGTTTTCCGTTTTTCCACAGAGACTGGTGAATGTGCATTCCGGAACCATTATCGTCAAAGACGGGCTTTGGCATGAAAGTGGCCGTTTTCCCGTGTTCCCGGGCAACGTTTTTTACCACGTACTTATACCATTTCATGTTGTCTCCCATCTGGACCAGTGGCGCGTAACGCATATCAATCTCCGCCTGTCCTGCCGTCGCGACTTCATGGTGATGGGCCTCAATTGAAATACCGAGGCTCAGAAGCACGCTTACCATTTCGGAACGTATGTCGTGCATGCTGTCTGAAGGAGGAGTTGGAAAGTAGCCTTCCTTGTGCCTGAGCTTGTGACCGAGGTTTGGCTGTTCGTCGGCTCCAGAATTCCAGATACCTTCCTCCGAATCTATAAAGTAGTATCCGCCGCGCGGACTCTGATCGTATCTGACATCGTCAAGAATGAAGAATTCCAGCTCTGGACCGAAGTAGGCGGTGTCCGCGACTTTCGTGCCCTGCATGAAAGAAATAGCTTTCATCGCTATGTTTCTAGGGTCTCTCGTATAAGGTTCCCTTGTTATGGGATCCTCGATATTACATATTATGGCGAGAGTCTCGGCCTGCATGAAAGGGTCGCGCTTGCAGGTGGTGGGATCCGGCATAATCAACATGTCGCTTGTGTTAATAGCCTGCCAGCCCCTGATGCTTGAACCGTCAAAACCAAGGCCGTTTTCAAAAAACGACTTGTCAACTTCCTCCGCCGGTACGGTGAAGTGCTGCCACATTCCTATAAAATCAAGAAACCTGAGATCAACAAACTCAATCTCGTAATTTTTTATGAACTTTATTAGTTCAGCCGGCTTCTTTGGAATAACCGGCTGACCTGACTTGCTGTCAGTAGGCATGATCAATTATCCTCCTTAAATGCGATTGTTTTCAGAGAGAAATTCTTTGGTACGAGCGCTAATTATATAGCATCCTCGCCTCTTTCTCCAGTTCTGATTCTCACTACGTCCTCGGTTGGGAAGATGAATATCTTTCCGTCTCCTATTTTGCCGGTTTTCGCGCTTTCTCTTATGGTCTCGATTACCTTGGAGACCATATCGTCGGAAACTACTATTTCCAGCTTTATTTTAGGGAGAAAATCGATGACGTATTCTGCACCCCTGTAAAGCTCCGTATGACCTTTCTGACGGCCGAACCCTTTTACCTCGACAACTGTCAGACCCTGAATCCCTATTTCCCTGAGAGCCTCCTTAACGTCCTCCAGTTTGAACGGTTTGATAATGGCCTCTATTTTCTTCATGGCAATAAAATCCTCCTAAGCATATTTATTCAGCTACATTAAAGTATCAAAAAATATACCATTTCTTTCGCTTTGAAGTGAACTGATCCCCAAAACCGGCGTATAAAATAACTGTTTCTTTTGCGAAGGGAAAGTTTTTTGTTTTACAACTCCATATTATCATTCAATATTTTTAGAATCTGAAAGCTGCGGAATTTATATCTTCGTTTACAAAAAAACCTCTTTTTCTCCCAAGAGATATTTTTCGTTTTTCCGACGATGCACGTTTATTGTGCATAGAATCTTAAAAATTAAACACTCAGGCATGTGGCATTAATGCTGTGAAGGCAGAGGATTTACGGAATACGGAAACCAGTATTTTGCCACGAATCTATTAAATGAAGAACGGTACTAGTTTAATCTATAATCCTACGTGGTATTATGGGAGGCCATATTTCAGTGATATTAGGAGGTTCAGGCTGAACCACAGCTTCTCCTGATCTGGCTGTCTGCTGAGGAGGGGGACACCTGCCTGAACCTATATAATCAAGCGCTGTTCCCAGAGTATCTTCCATGGGATCACCAAGCGGATGTCTTATGTCATCTATTGCTTGACAGGTCGGCTGAAAACCATCTGCGTAATCGCCGAATCCTTTGTCGTTCACTCCCTTAAACTGAACTGTGTGGTAGACAGTGCCGCAGTTCTCCTCTGGAACAAAGCCATAGGGTTTGCCACAGGTAGTATCACCGATTAAAACGACGTCTATATCAATGCCTCTTAAGCCGTTGATAATTGCTTCGCTTGCCGAACAGGTAGAAACACTAGTCAGAACAAATACCCGTCTTAGATCAAGACTTGGCAAAAAGGCGCCATTGCTGTCAACAGAAGAAAACGGCCAGGGTTCCTTTGCGGGAAGTTTGTCATTGTAAATAGACTGCTCAAAGGTTCTATTCCTGGTAGCCTGTGATCCGGCGACCATGTATGCAAGCTCGCTTGCGATATAAAGAAGTCCACCTCCGTTATAACGAAGATCAAGCACTAAGTCATCCACGTTTCTGGAATTAAGATAGTTAACAGCAGATATCAAGTCTGGTTCTGCCGGAGCGATATGACTGTTGAAAAGTATATAGCCAACCGCATGACCAGATATGCGATTAGTTAAGGTTGTCACATGTAAAACAGGACTCGTAATTACCTCTGTGGCTATCATGGTGATAGAACGCACCTGAGAACTTCCAACTGTTAAAACAGTAAAGCTGTGTCTTTCAGGTCCGGATGGAACTAAAGCGGAAAGCAGCAGCTCATCAGATAACTGGTTGACTGGAACGCCGTTAATTTCAGAAATGTACATGCTGCGCTTCAGACCCGCCTTGGCCGCCGGTGAATTAGGCTCTACATAAAGTATGAAAAATCCTTGTTCACCTCTGCCCAGACGAAAACCATATCCATACTCTATTCCTTCTTCTGAACTCAAGAATTCTTCAATAGGTACGCTGTAATGGAATTGGTCTTTAGGTTTGCCGGAAGAGGTCGTTTCAAAGGTTTTCATCAGCTCGAAGTATTCGGGTGTAGTGCAGCACTCTGGATCTCTGTCTACGACCTCATCATACCAAAGGTAGGTTTCGTTAACGAATGACCGTATCCAGTTGTTTTCATCTATATATGTTCCCTGTACGGCGGTTGCTTGGTCATAAGCCTTGCTCGGATCAGCACAGATTTGGTGGAAATCATCACTGGGGGGAAATACTCCTTCTTGCCATGTGCTAGGTGATGTACTTGGTGTACTTGGGGAATCGGGTGCAGTTTGGGGCGCAGAGGTTTGTCCGCTGTCAGTGCCCCCACAACTGACTATTGCAAACAAAAACAGCGCAAAGATACAGATTCTAAGCATTAAGTCCTCCTGTGGTTCCATAAAAAATCTATCTTGATACGATTTGACAAATTGTTCCCATTCTACCCCCCCCCTAATTTTGTCAAGATTTGATTTTTAGCTTTTGCTTACTCCAATTAATTCGGACACTGATTCCGAATATAATCGTGATATGCAAAAAATGGTGTTTACCTAATCCGAAGTTTTCTGAGCATTAGCGGAATTGCTTCGTATGCGGTCTAAACAGTAAGTGATGACGACTTTGGCCTAAATCCGTAATTGATTTTAAATGTGGTTAATGATATTTTCTCCGAATGACTCACCGGAAACTTGGCTACAAGTTCAAAGACCGCTCACTGCTTGAAACTGCTCTTACCCACAGTTCATATGCAAACGAGTTCTCGTGCCCCAGCAACGAGAGACTTGAGTTTCTCGGAGACGCCCTGCTGGGATGCATGGTGAGTGTGCTGCTTTATGAGAAATACCCTTCGCACACTGAGGGAGATCTCACCAAGATCAGAAGTCGCGTGGTAAGCGGCGCGAATTTCGCGAGATACGCCGAGACAACTGGCTTGGGAGAACAGATGAGGCTTGGGAAAGGAGAGGAGAACACCGGGGGAAGGGAAAGGGAATCGAACAACGCAAACGCTTTTGAGGCACTTATAGGCGCACTGTATCTTGACGCGGGCTATGAGAAAACTTTCGAGGTGGTCTCTGGGTTGTTTCGGGACGCTATTGAGGAAAACGACTTCCCCCGCGACAGCAAAACCGAGCTTCAGGAAGTTTCCCAGAGCATCTTCGGAGGGACACCCGAGTACAGGGTTCTAAGCGAGGAAGGTCCCCAGCACGAGAGGACTTTCACCGTGGAGGTCACGATTCCTTCCGACCTCACGGGTAGGGGAAAAGGCAGCAGTAAAAGGCAGTCCGAGCAGTCCGCGGCCCGCGACGCCCTGAGAAAGCTTGGCTATTAACCTTTAACCCTTTTCTATTCCCAGGTCGTTTATCTTTTTTGAAAGCGTGTTCCTGTTTATTCCCAGTATCGCTGCCGCCTGCTTCATGTTTCCGTCAGTTTTCGCGAGAATGGTTTGGATTAACTGTTTTTCAACCTTGCCGATTACCTGCTCGTGGACATTCTGCAGGGAGAAGTCCGAATTTTCTACCATCACTCGGACAAGCTCTTCGGTTTTCCTCTCCGTTGTTTCAGTTTCCCCGTAGCCGGTTTGCGAATCCATGGCGCCTCTTGTCTCCTTCGCGCTTATTATGCTGTCGGGGCTTAGGACCAGCAGGCGTTTTATGGTGTTTTCAAGCTCTCTTACGTTTCCGGGCCAGTTGTGGGTAATCAGTAACTGTTCCGCTTCGCTGGAGAAGACCTTTTTCTCGGTGCCGAGTTCCGCGTAGTACTTCTTCAGGAAATGTTTGAGCAGTTCGCTTATATCTTCTTTTCTTTCTCTCAAGGGAGGAAGGTTTATGCTTATGACGTTGAGTCTGTAGAACAGGTCCTCTCTGAAAGAGCCTTCTGCGACGGCGTCTCTTAGGTTCTTATTCGTGCTTGCGATTATTCTGGGGTCAACCGGGACCGGTTTTTCGCTGCCGAGCCGGTAGATTTGTTTCTCCTCGATGGCCCTTAGAAGCTTTGACTGCAGGTCGGTTGAAAGTTCCCCTATTTCATCTATGTGAAGGGTTCCCCCGTCGGCTTCCTCGAATCTTCCCTTCTTCAAGGCCGCGGCACCCGTGAACGCTCCTTTTTCGTATCCGAACAGTTCGCTCTCCATAAGTTCCTTGGGGATTGCGGATATGTTTACGGACACGAGCCTTTTTTTTCTTCTCGGGCTGTTATAGTGTACCGCCCTTGCGATAAGTTCTTTTCCCGTGCCGCTTTCTCCCGATATGAGCACTGTGATGTTCTTGGAGGCGGTGCGGCCGATGATCTTGTATACGTTTAGCATGTCGGGCGAACTGCCGACTATTTCCTCAAACGATATGTTTTCCTCGGCATCTTCGGACAGCCTTATTTTCCTCCCTGCATCGTAGCTTTTTATCGCCCGCTCGGCAAAGAGTTTCACCTCTTCGAGATCAAACGGTTTGGTCAGGTAATCATAGGCGCCGAGCTGCATTGAATCTATGGCGTTACTGACGGTATTTTGCGCGGTTATGAATATTATGGGAGAGTCAATTCCCCTGTCTCTAAGCTGGGAGAGAACCTCAAACCCGTTCATATCCGGCATGTTTATGTCAAGGAGAATCAGGGAATACGTCTCCTCGTGGGCCTTTCGGACGGCATCCTCTCCGTTTTCCGCACACTCGACTTCAAATCCCGATTTCTTAAGGGATGTCTCGAGTATCCATCTGATATCTTCTTCGTCGTCGGCTACCAGAATACGGTCTTTCATGATCTGATTCCTATAGTAGGCGCGTTGTGCGCTACATTGTTTTTCCCGGAGCGGCGAGGAGCGGATGATTCGCTAGCTTGCCGGAAGCTGTATCTTGAATTCGGAACCTTTTCCCTCCCAGCTTTCCGCGGTAATTATTCCTCCGTATTTGGCTATTATCTGACTCGATATGAAAAGACCAAGCCCGGTTCCCTTCTTTTTGCTTGAAAAAAACGGGGTGAATATTTTTTTCAGGTCTTTTTTCTGTATGCCGCTTCCATTGTCCTTTACCGATATCATGACGGTGTGTTTATTGCGTATCTTGTAATCCGTCACCCATCTCGTGCTAACCGTTATCTGCCCGTCGCTCTTGATCGAGTTCACGGCGTTTTGGACGATGTTTATGAACACCTGTTTGAGAGAGTTGTAGTCCCCAGGTATGGGAGGAATGGTAATGTCGAGCTTGTGCTTGAACTTTATGTTCTTATGAAGATTCGATTCGAGAAATATTATGTCAATCAAAATCTCGTTTATATCCACAGACATCAGATGCTGCGTTGATACAGATGAGGGTTTGACGAGCCTGTCGACCAGGTCTTTCAGTCTCTCCACTTCGTTTATTATTATCTTGGAACACCGGTTTTTCTCCGTTTTCGACAACGTGCCTTTTAGAAGCTGTGCTGCTCCCTTTATCCCGCTCAGGGGATTTCTTATTTCGTGCGCAAGTCCTCTTACCAGGGTTTCGTAATTTTCTTCGAGGCTGCAGTTCCTGCTGATGATAGACATCATGTTCATTTTTTCAGTGTTTCTTATCTGGATTACAAGTCCATTCATCCTGCCGTTGCTTCCGTGTATCGGAGATACAGTGCATTCCACGTTGATCGAAGAGTTGCGGGATATGCGGAAAAGCAGATCGTTTTCTTGCACGACTCTTTCTTCTTTTACCGCCCTTGAGCAGAGGTTGGTTATTTCTTCCGGCAGAAACTTTGATATATGATTTCCGATTGTCTTTTGCCTTGAGATGTTGAGTATGGTCTCAGACGGCTCGTTAACGGAAATTATATTAAGATACTTGTCAGCCACTATAACTCCCTCGGGAAGCGAATCCAGAAGATCCTTATAGAACGTCGCATGTTCCTGCGGTTCTGTATCCGCAAGCATTTTTCTCGCTACCGCTGGTTCTCTCATATTTCTTCGATCCTCATGAAAATCGCGTCGGCTACGGATGTCATGGATTTCCTTATCCTATCAAGAGCCTTCCTGAGACTTTTCTCCCCCGACTCGTGGGTCATTATTATGATGGGAACCTCCCCGCCGTTTGTTTCCCTTGTCTGCTGAATTATGGACTCTATGCTTATTCCGCACTTCCCGAGAATCGTGGTTATTTTCCCGAGCGTGCCGGGCTTGTCTTCGACCTGGAATCTAAGGTAGTAGCGGCCCGCAAGACCGTCGGTGCTGACAAGAGACCTGCGTCCGGCGTCTTCCGCGTAAAGCATGGGAGGGGCAGGCTGCGAACCGTTTTGGGCGGTTTTTGCGATTGAAACCAGATCGCCCACAACGGCGCTTGCTGTCGGGAGCATACCGGCTCCCATTCCATATAACATTGTCGGACCTACCTTGTCTCCCACGATATGGATTGCGTTAAACGCGTCTTTTACATCGGCAAGCTGAGTGTTTTTTCTTATAAGGGCCGGATAGACGCCAGCCTGTATGCCCGAGTCGGTTGACTTGGCTATGGCAAGCAGTTTGATCTTGTAGCCGAGCTGCTCGGCGAAGCTTATATCGATTGAAGAGATGTTTCTTATGCCCTCGACGTATATGTTCTCGAATTTCGGAAAGAATCCGTAGGCAAGCATTATCAGAATCGACAGCTTGTGTGTGGCGTCAATGCCGTCTATGTCAAACGAGGGGTCGGCTTCTGCGTATCCCTCTTTCTGGGCGCGCTGCAGCATTTCGTCAAACCCTTTTTTCTGCTCCGACATGTTGTGGAGTATGTAGTTGCACGTCCCGTTCATTATTCCGTGTATGGAGAGAATGTTGTTCGCCACGTAACTCTCGTGTGTCGCCTTGATTATTGGTATTCCTCCTCCTACGCTTGCTTCAAACGCCACATGGACCCCGTTTGCGGCCGCTTCTCTGAATATTTCACCCCCGTGGTGGGCGAGAAGGGCCTTGTTCGCGGTCACGACGTTTTTTCCGCTCCGTATCGCGGCCAGGACCAGTTCACGCGCCGCAGTGGTTCCTCCGATGAGCTCGATTATTATCGAGATGCTCCCGTCGTCTATGAGTTCTCGGGCGTCGGTTGTAAAAAGCTTGCGGGGGATTCTTACCGGGCGTTTTCGCTTTATGTCGATATCGGCCACTTTTTTGATTCTGAGCCTTATCCCGGTTCTTTTTTCTATTATGTCAGCGTTTTCGCTTATTGTCCTGTAAACTCCGCAACCTATGGTTCCGGCGCCTATAAGACCTACCTCAACGGAATGCATTCTGCTATCTCCTTTTGTCAATTCCCAAAATTATAATACATAATTCCCTTTGCAATAAAGAGTAACCGCTATCCGGAGTAATGGAGTTTGACAGCCATGTTTCCTGAAATAAACTAGTTATCCTGTTTTTCACGGGGCCGTAGCTCAGTCCGGGAGAGCGCATGAATCGCACTCATGAGGTCGTGGGTTCAAATCCCATCGGCTCCACCATTCTTTCACGGTTTGACATGCGCTTGCCTAGAAACTAGATTATATTCCTGTTTTACGCGGGGCCGTAGCTCAGTTGGGAGAGCGCATGAATGGCATTCATGAGGTCGCGGGTTCGACTCCCGTCGGCTCCACCACCCGTCAGGCTATAAGCCGGGAATTCGAATATTCCTTCGGAAAAACTATCTTTTTCTCCCCGTCCTGCCACTGGGTTACAAGCATCCGGTGTCCCGTCTGCCGCAGGGTCTCGGGGTCGATACGGAAATCCCCGTAAAAAGTTGTGAACCTGGAGCGCAGGGCTTCGCCAAGGAGAACCTTTTCATCTGTCTCACCTGTTTTTTCGATGAGTTTCTTGATTATAAGTCCCATGTTGTAAGACTGTGCGGCGGTGTAGTCGGGCGTGTATCCGTAGGCGCGGGAAAACCTGTCTGAGAACTCCCTGGGAGTCGGGCCGAAGTCCGGGGATATGATGAGCGTCGGTTCCCACTGGCTTGTCGAAACAAATCCTTCTGCTTCCCGACCGAGACGTTTTTCAAACTCGTTTACAGCGGCGGCAAGCGTCGCCACTACCCTGAAATCTGAGTTTCCCCGTATCCACTTGGCGAGATTTATGTCGTCTTCCATTCCCCCGCAGCAGAGCACGCAGGAAGCGCTATGGTTTTTTGGGCGGGCGAGTATGGTGGAGAAGTCTTGCGTGCCGGAAGAAAAATCATAAACTGCAGTAACTATTCCAAGTTCTTTTGCCCGAAGCAGGGATCCCTCGCACACAGTCTCAGAAAAGCGGCTTCCAGCAAGGCGCAAAACAGAAATCTCCGAAGCTTCGGCATAGCAGTCGTGGATCATGTCCACGATCGCCTGGAAGTAGGAAGATGCCCCGGTTATTGCGCTTACCGTTTGGCCCCGGGCGCGAGAAGGAATATCGTCAAGCGATCCACCGTAGTTCCATACTGCTCTTCCGGCCTTCTCTGCGGTCTCAACGCACGCAAGCGTCAGGCTGCTTGAATACGGCCCCAGCAGTATGTCTACTCTGTCTTTTTCTATAAGATGGAGGGTATTTTCCTTTGTTTTATCGGGGATACTTTCGTCGTCGTAGAATATGAGTTTAGGAATCAGGGATTTTCCATCCCGCATTTTTATTCCGCCGCTGGCGTGCAGTTCCTTTGTAAAAAGCTTTATTCCCCGAAAGCTTTCCCTTCCCTGGACGGCGTGGCGCCCGGAGAGCGTTGCGGGAAGGCCGATTTTAAATGGATGTCCGTCAAACACGTAATTCCAGTACCTTTCTAAAAGTTTTTATTCAGCACAAAATTGAGTTGAATTAATCACGGGCTACTCGACCGAGAGTTACCTATGTAATTCAGCGCCTCTGAGCGCCTATTTGGGACATGTACCTCGGTCGAGTGCCGTGATGTAACGCCCAGTAAGAAGTCCGTGCCTCTGAGCACCCGTACTGGATCAGGCAAACATCACGGCAAACCCGACTACTGCACTACGGAGGTAATTTATCATGGAACATGATAAAACACTATTTTTTGCCGGTATTGACTGGGGCTCCGCGTCCCATCAGGTATGCGTTATCGATCAGGACGGTTTTATTGTGGGAGAGAGGGCTTTCGACCACACGGGCAAGGGGCTTTGCGAGATGGCCGAGTGGATATTAAGAATCTCTGAGACGACCACCGACAATGTAGGTGTCTCAATCGAGGTTACACACGGTCCTGTGGTGGAAAGTCTTTTGGAAAGAGGCTTTTTTGTTTGCTCCATCAATCCAAAACAACTTGACCGGTTCAGAGACCGATTCTCTCCCTCCGGGGCAAAAGACGACCGTCGTGACGCGCAGGTGCTTGCCGAATCGCTTCGCATCGAAGGCCGCCACTTGCGCAGAGTAAAGCCCCGGGACCCGGACGTTACAGCACTGCGGGAGTTGTTGCGTACAAGAGAGGAGCTGGTAGAGGAACGGGTTCGTCTGATCAATCGGATGCGTCAGTTGCTGTGGAGTTATTATCCACAGTTCAACGAGGTGATCGGTGACACTGTACGACCCTGGCTCATTGAATTATGGGAGTGTGTGCCAACTCCGGCTGCGGCAAGGAGAATCAGGCGCGCCACAGTCCAAAAGCTTCTCAAGCGTCACAGGATATGGCGTATTGACGCCGAGGGGGTACTCAAGATTCTTCGCTCGGTGGAAATAAGTCTTAAAGAAGCGGTTGTATCGAGTCGGGTTGCACATATAAGAGTTATTGCCGAGCGCATGAAGGTAGTGGATCGCCAACTGGGCGAGACCGAAGGTTTTATCGATAATACGATTAACATTATCGCTTCGCGGCAAAACAACCGAAGGGGGCGGGGGGCAGGACCAGGCGATATTGAGATTCTCCGGTCAGTCCCCGGCGTCGGCATGGTGGTGCTGGGCACTCTGCTTGGAGAAGCTTACGAACTGCTGTGCCGCCGTGACTACGATTCCCTCAGATGTTTTGCGGGGACTGTCCCGGTAACAAGACAGTCAGGTAAGACCAGGTACGTTGCGCGACGCCGGGCAGCTTCCCGCAGACTCGTGGAAGCAGTTTATCACTTGGCAAGGGTGGCGGTTCTGCACGATCCGGTAAGCAAGGCCAGGTATAAGTCGCTGCGGGCCAGGGGACTGAGCCATGCCAGATCTCTTCGCACCGTGAGCGACCGTCTTCTCCTTGTCTGCTGCTCTTTGCTGAGAAAGGGAGAGATGTTTGACAAGGAGTTTAAAAAAGTGCCGGAGGCAGCTGCTGCCTGATGATAAATCGACGGGAAACCGCTATGGAGAAACTCAGAACCCTAGGAGGAACCTTTTAAAAAACAAAATCGCTATATAAATTTA
>CAYSDX010000087.1:0-3123 GCA_964429945.1 uncultured Spirochaetia bacterium
TATGACTATGACCCATCCGTAAAAGAATCTGTTTCTAAGCATAGGTTTTTCGGTTGGAAACGGAATTTCGCCGCCCGGGGCTAATCAGAGAAGCTTCCGGAAATCACCGTGTCCTCTGAGGTCGGCGAGCTTTTTGAGGGGAAGCGCTTTTTCCTCTCCGGTCTTCATGTTGCGAAGCGAAAAGACTTTTTTCCGAAGCTCGTCATCTCCGATAATAACGGAATACGCCGCCCCGGTCCTGTTCGCTTTTCTCATCTGGCTTTTAAGGCTCTTGTTCTCGTATTCGGTTTCGACCCGCACCCCCTTTTTCCTCAGATCGTCGGCTATCCTCGCCGCTTCGCCTCTGGCTTCATCCCCGATGTGGATAATGCACACAAGCTGTTTTTTCCCGGGGGAATTCCTCCGTGTCCCGGTCTTTTCAAGCAGAAGCAGTATTCTTTCAACCCCAATCGCGAAGCCCACCGCGGGGGTTTCCGGTCCTCCCATCCGCTCCACCAGGAGGTCGTACCTTCCCCCGGCGGCCACGGCGTTCTGGGAACCGAGTTTGTCCGTTGTTACCTCGAAGACCGTATCGGTATAGTAGTCAAGTCCTCTCACTATCCTGGGGTTGAGTCTGTAGGGTATGGATTTTTCACCGAGAGAGGCGCTAAGAGCGTTTAGATGCTCGCTGCTCTGCTTCGAGAGATAATCCCTGATCGAAAAGGAGATTTCGGACGTTACCTCGCGACACGTTCCGGTCTTGCAGTCAAGTATGCGGAGGGGGTTAGTGCCGAGCCTGTTCTGGCAGTTCTCGCATAAAGAGTCCTTTTTCGGGGAGAGAAAATCCGTAAGAGCTTTTTTGTACCGCTCGCGCTCGGCTGGCTTGCCTATTGAGTTAAGTTCAAGTTCCACATGGTCTGAAATCCCGAGTTCCGTGATCGCAAGCCAGAGCATCGCGATTATTTCTGAATCCGCAAGGGGGTCTTTGGAACCGAAAAGCTCGGCTCCTATCTGGTTGAAGCTTCTCTGTCTTCCTTCCTGGGGTTTTTCGTGCCTGAACATCTCCCCCGAGTAGTAAAGCTTCGTCACGGGCGACTTTCTGTAAAGGGAATGCTCGATAAAGGCCCTTACCACTCCCGCCGTTCCCTCGGGTCGCATCGAGACCCGCTCTCCGCCCTTGGTCTCGAAGGTGTACATTTCCTTTTGTACTATGTCTGTAGTGTCGCCGAGTCCCGTTGAGTAGACTCTGGAGAGTTCCAGGACCGGAATGATTATCTCGGAAAAACCGAAGCGTTCGAACACTTCTTTGGTTTTGCTCTCTACGAGTCGGAGTCTTTCCGTTTCGGGGTGAAATATGTCTTTGAATCCGTGAAGACGGGCCGCTTTCATAGTACCTTTTCCCGGGTGAGCAGTTATCCCCGCGGGTTGGTTAAGGTTATACGCTCTTCAATCAAAAATAAAGTTTCCGGTACCGAAGAGCGCCCTTCTGGAAACACTTGGGAGAGGGAGGTCGGCGAATACCGCTGACAGGCCTGAAACCTATGGAAACCTGGATTTTCGACCGACCTCTTAGAGTTGTTTTTCCAAGCCTGCTGCGAACAATACGGGCTTGTTGCCGAGGGAGTTAATTCGTGTTCGCTTTTTCGCCCTGAAAATCAAGATATATTCTTTGCGCTACACCCTGGGCGTCGTATGTGTCAACCGCGTAGAGTCCGTCCGTTATGTCTCCATTTTCGTTAAGGTCGATTGGACCCGAAAGCCCCTCGTAGTCAATG
This sequence comes from uncultured Spirochaetia bacterium, assembly GCA_964429945.1. Classification (GTDB taxonomy): domain Bacteria; phylum Desulfobacterota_D; class UBA1144; order Nemesobacterales; family Nemesobacteraceae; genus Nemesobacter. The sequence continues at coordinate 1,755 of CAYSDX010000087.1, forward strand.
TCGTCGTTGATCGTGGTTTCGTCGGTAAGCGCCGCGGCGCAGGTAGCGTAACTGTGGCACTTTGTTCCACCTCTCGTGACCTCCTGGACTTTGGAAACATAAACGGAGGGGTCGTCGCTTCCGGCGCTTAAGGCCGCAAGGCGGAGTATGACCACCGCATCGTAGGCGTGTGCCGTATAGTCACTAAAGTTGAACCGTTCTTTGAATTCTTCAAGCCTTGTGCCCGGAGGCGGAGTTGAAATTACCTGCCTGAATCCTTCAATTTCACCGTTTTCCTCATCCACATGCGGAAAAAGATTGGAACTGAACACGAGCCCGTCCCCGACGTAATACCCGGTTCCTTCGGGGACCACCGAAGAATCAAGCAGGCCTCTGATTATCTCTCCTCCCTCACTAAAAACAAGCAGTACTATGGATTCTACGTCCGGGATTTGCTGCACTGCCGCTTCAACACGTGAGACCACATCGGCAGCTGGAGGAGACGGCTCAGAGTTATAGCTAACGACCCTGACCTGTCTGCCGTCAGACATTATCTCTTTTTCGACAATTGCCGCAAGGGCTTTTCCCCATGCGTCATCACGATTCACTATAACCGTGTTGCCCCGAGCCTGCTTCGCCAGTATTGGTCCCTGAAAGAGGTCAGAAGGGGATACTCTGAAGAAGAAAAGCTGACCTCCGGCGTCAACGACGCTTTTGTTTCTATCTGTAAGGGTGGGGGAAGTGGCTGAGGGTGAAATAGCGACTATTTCATTTTCGCTTAGAAAAGGATGAACCGCCACAGAGTCCGAGGAGTATGAAGGTCCCACTATGCCGCGGACGCCCGTTTCAAGAAGCTCCATCGCGCTCGCGACAGCTTCACCCGCTCCCGCCTGGAAAGAGTTCCCACTTATGATTTCTATATCTCCCCCTGCCTTGTTAATGTCGTCTTTAGCGAGATGCACGGCTTCTATAAGAGGAGAGTTGAAATCTTCGCCTTCAGCCAAGAGCGTTCCTATGCAGAAAGTTTCCGCGCAATCCACTTCTGCCTCATCTTCGTCGTCGTCAAAGCATCCCGAAGAAATTATTCCCATAAAAACCAAAAGCAGGACAGAACCCAAAATACTTAGTCTTTCCACAACCATATACCTCCAAATAAAACGTGTGCTGCCATCGCCGAATCTCCGGTTCGTTGACGTACTTTATATACTATACACCAAAATGGAACTGAACGGTTCAGTTTTTTACGATGAGGCATTTGCGCAGTTTGGGGATCAGGCGTGCCGCGGCGGACACGGGGCTTGGGAATCCGGCATGCGGCATCACGGGGAAACGAACCGGAAACGGTTAAGCCCGGAGAACGCCCCGACGGCTCAGCGGTCCGTCCGGGGTC
>CAYSDX010000088.1:0-38842 GCA_964429945.1 uncultured Spirochaetia bacterium
AAGGGCCGTCTCGAGCAGTGTTTCGTCCTCAAGATCGTATTTTTTCTTTTTTATCTCCTCGCGAAGTGCCGAAGAGACTTTCTCAAGATCAAGTTCGGGAAAGTTTTCCCCGGCGATTTCCTCGAATACACGGAGCAGTTCTTCCATCATTGCTGCTGAATATCCCGATGCTGGTTTGAGGGGCTGAATTTTCCTATGTCCCGAAGCAGGCATGACACCATATCTATCGTGTGAGCTATATCGCTTTTATAGGCAATGGAACTCGGGCTGTGAAGGTACCTTGTCGGAACCGACAGGACAGCTGCTCTGGTTCCCTTTCCCGTGACCTGCATGGCGGTTGCGTTTGTGCTGCCCGCCTTTTTTACAGTTATCTGGTAAGGGATATTGTTTTTCTCCGCAATTTCCTTTATAAAAAAGCTAAATGGCCTGTGCGCCACCAGGAACCTGTCTGAGAGCCTGATTTCGGGTCCCTTGCCGATATTGGCAAAGGATTTGCTTTCCGAGACCCCCGGTATGTCCATTGCCACCGTGCCTTCAAGTGCGACGGCGAAATCCGGTTCGTAGACCGGCGTTATAACCCGCGCCCCGCGAAGCCCTACTTCTTCCTGAACGGTAAAGGTGACTATGAGGTTGCAGCCCGGATTCGGAGTCTTCCTGAGAGCTTCGATTATCACGAAAAGACCCATCCTGTCGTCAAGGGCCTTTGAGATCACGGAATCCTCGGTTTCATCAAGGGAGGTGTCAAACGACACCATGTCCCCTATTTCTACGAGACCGGCGACTTTTTCAGGGCCAAGCCCAAGATCGACCGCGCAGTCCTCAATCTCCGGAACCTCCTTGGCGCCTCCGCTGCTCCTGGTTACGTGGGGTGGAACCGCTGCCACCACCCCCTTCAGAGGTTTTTTTCCCCAAACCACCAGACGCTGCCCGTAAAAAACCCTCGGGTCCATTCCCCCAAGCGGGGTTACCCTCAAAAACCCTCTGCTGTCTATATGGTGTACCATGAATCCCACTTCGTCCATGTGAGCGTCAAGAACAAAAGTGGGACCGTCTCCCGGAATACGAGCGATTATGTTTCCGAGAATATCTTCGGAGACGTCTTCTGAGAATTTCTTTATCTCCTCAAGCAGAATCGCCTTGACTAGGCCCTCGTCTCCGGGCATTCCCGGAGTGTCGCAGAGCCTTTTTAAGAGTTTTACATCCATGACGGCTGATTATAACCAAACGGGACTCTTTTCCAAAACGGCGGTGGATGACCTTTTCCATTTGTCATGTGCCCAGTAAACAGCTGCAACCTCTTTGGACAGTTGCTTAGACAAGATTCCTGTAATTGTGGTAATATGGCAGTATGAAAATCACAGTTGAACTCCCGGACGCTGTTCTCAGACAGGCCAAAGCTCTTGCGGCCAGCCGCGGCGTGACTCTGAAGCGGTTTTTCACCGAGGCGCTGCAGGAACATATACGCCGTTACACAAGCAGAACGGATCCTCCATGGATGGCCGGATTCGGAGTGCTGTCGGATCTCTCGGACGAAAACCGCCGTATTCTTAAGATAATTGAAGAGGAATTCGAAACAATCCCTGAGGATGTCGAGTGATGATCGATACCAGCACCTTATCTGCATGGTCAGAAGGGCTTGTGGCGGTCGACATACCTTTGTTCAATACTGAAAACAGCTTGGCATCGTCTTTTTTCCGGCGGTATCAAGAAGCGGGAGTTAAGGACAGGAGACGGACTTGAATCCCGACGACCCCGGTCTTTTCAAACCTTCAAAAGAATCTCTTCCTCTTCCCGAGAGAATGAGGCCCGAGAGTATAGAAGAGATGGTAGGCCAAGAGCACCTGATAGGGTCGCAGGGGCTCGTTACAAAAACACTTGCGGCCGGAGGGGTGCACTCCATGATATTCTGGGGTCCCCCCGGAACGGGCAAAACCACCCTCTCAAGGCTGATAGCGGCCAGGGCGGGCGCAAGGTTTGTGCAGATAAACGCGATTTCTTCCGGAGTAAGGGAACTCAGGGATATTGTAGCGGAGGCGAGAGACGCTCTTTACGCCGGGCGCAAGACCGTACTTTTCATTGACGAGATACACAGATTCAACAAGGCACAGCAGGCGGCGCTTCTGAAAAGCGTCGAGGAGGGGGGATTGGTGCTTGTAGGTGCTACGACTGAAAATCCTTCTTTTGAAGTCATAAGCCCTCTTCTTTCCCGCTGTCAGGTTTATGTTCTTGATCCGCTCTCGGCCGAGGATCTTGACCGCATACTCGAAAAAGCCTTTTCCGGGGAAAAACTTCTTGCGGATGTCGATATCTCGGCTGAGGCTCGTAGTGAACTCATCGCTCTTTGTGGCGGAGACGCCAGGGTTATGCTTAACGCCCTTGAAATCGCCTCTTCCCTTGTTTGTTCAAAGAAACTTTCTCAGATTGACACTGATCTTGTGAGAGAGATTTTCCAGAAAACGGGTCTTCTCTACGACAGGGCGGGGGAAGAGCATTACAATACGATTTCCGCTTTTATAAAGAGCGTGAGGGGAAGCGACCCCGACGCGGCGGTTTACTACCTGGCGAGAATGCTTGAGGCCGGAGAGGACCCGAAGTTCATCGCAAGGCGTCTTGTGATACTTGCTTCAGAGGATATTGGAAACGCAGAACCTTACGGTCTCACACTGGCGACCGACTGCTTCACGGCGGTTAATTACGTGGGGATGCCTGAGTGCAGGATAATCCTCTCTCAGGTTACGACCTACCTTGCAAGCTGTCCCAAGAGCAATGCCGCATACAGGGCCATAAAAAAGGCTGAAAAAGATGTGAGGGAAAACCCCGGTCTGCAGATTCCCCTTCACCTCCGAAACGCTCCGACGAAACTTATGAAGGATCTCGGTTACAAAAAAGGCTACAAGTACGCCCACGACTACGAGGATCATTTTGTCGAAGACGATTTTCTTCCCGAGGAGATAAAAGACAGCGTTTACTACGAACCCACCGACAAGGGGAGAGAGGCGAATCTCAAGAAATACCTGGAAGCTAGGTGGAAAAAGAGAAAGAAGTGATTGGGCAAATCAGCTTTTTCTCTGTATGAGCTCGATTTTGTAAGAATCGGGATCTTCAACGAAGGCTATTACTGTGGTTCCGTGTTTCATGGGTCCCGGTGCTCTTGTTACGCGTCCGCCTGTCTGTTCTATTTTCTCGCACGTCGCGTATATGTCCTCTACCCCGAATGCCATATGTCCGTACCCCTCTCCAAGTTCGTATTGCGAGGTGTCCCAGTTATGCGTGAGTTCCAAGAAAGGTTCAGTGTCGCCGCCGTAGCCAAGAAAAGCTAGGGTGAAGCGGCCTTCCGGGTAATCCGTTTTCCTGTGAAACTTAAGACCGATGACATCGGTATAGAAAGCGATTGACTTCTCAAGGTCGCCGACCCTTATCATTGTGTGAAGATATTTAATGCGTCTGCCCGCCCGGTTTGTCCGATTTTGATTGTCAATTATTATACTCTGTGATCTGCTGAGCGGTAAAGAGACCGCGGGGGTGTGAGATGGCTGAAAAGAAAGTAGAAAAACCGAAAACCAGAAAGCCTGTTTCAACCAGACCCGGCAAAACTATGCCTTCGAAAAAAGACGTCGAGGCGAAGAAAAGGTTCAGGAAAGCAGACTGGGAGAAGGAAATCAAGAAGTAGGGAACCCGCCTAGAGAGATTGACCGGACGACATTTCGATATGAGCGACCTTGGAAATTTAATGGCGCTTTTTGATTTAAATCAATGGTCACTTGAGGCAATAGACTTCAGAAAGTGGAAATGTTTTTGCACGCGAAGTAGAATATAACTACTTTCTTGGATTTAGGAGATTTGCTGGATTTGGAATCTTGGAATTTTTCGATATCGGATGCTGATTATAAGGCTATAGTCAAGGAAGTCTTAGAGAATCAACAGAAACTTCCTTCAAATTATAGTCGGAATTTAAAGAAATCCATCCAGAATAATATAATTGTTAAGGGCTATCGTGACTCATTTAAGGCACATACTTTATTACTAATTCAAACAATTGAAAAAGTGTCCTCGTGGAACAACCCGTTTCCATTCATCCTTGAAGCGTGGTTAGCTTTACACGAAGATCTGGAAAAGGATGTCTCCCGTTCCCTGAAATCCTTTCCCTTACCCGAAACAGAGACTCTTGCTGATCAAGATGAAAACACTATTAAGATATGGTCCGAAGCTGTATTAGCCGTGTTGGGTAAAAAAGAGGAACTTTCTCACAGATTATGGCGTGGACAAGCAGAGTTAGTGCTTCCTCTCATTGATCGAACCCGACTGGAGATTTGTAAACATTTCACTTCTTTTTACGGTTCCGATTGGCCAGTGGTGAAGTATAAACCAGAGTCTTTTCAAGAAGAAAAATCCGTACGTGAAAATCTTTTAGCATGCCAATTAGGCCATCTAGCATTTTTGCTAAAAAATGCCTCGTTCATTAGTTCTGAAGAACCCTGTGCTTCAGTGATTTCTTTATGTCGATGGATTCGGAACAAAATTGCACATTCTTCCCCTATAACCTTCCGCGATTTCGAAGGTTTTTTACATGAAGTTAGGAAAATTCAATGATACGCGTGAAGGTAAAGCCGGAGTTGTTGCACTGGGCGCGTGTGCGTGCAGACATAGACGCTGATATGTTGGTTCGACGGTTCCCAAAATATCTTAAGTGGGAAAATGGGGAAGTACAGCCAACACTGAAACAGCTTGAGAAATTTGCGAAAACTGTCCATGTTCCAGTCGGTTTCCTTTTCCTGCCGGAACCACCGGATGAATCAGTCCCGATTCCCGATTTCCGCACTGTAGGAAATCTGCATCTTAAACAGCCAAGCCCGAATCTGCTTGACACAGTATATATGTGCCAACAGCGCCAAGCATGGTATCTGGATTTTGCGCGTATGGACGGTCGAAAAAAACTTCCTTTTATCGGATCGGCAACCCTGAAGAGTGATGTTGAGATGGTTGCAGCAGATATTCGCAACCATCTCAACTTTGATCTGGAGCAACGTGGCACACTCTCGACTTGGGCCGATGCTTTACGTCAGTTTATTGAAATGACCGATAAGCAGGGAGTGTTGGTAATGGTGTCAGGAATCGTAGGCAGCAACACCCATCGAAAACTTAACCCGGATGAATTTCGAGGGTTTGCGCTGGTTGACAATATCGCTCCCCTTGTTTTTATAAACGGCGCAGACACCAAATCAGCACAGATGTTTACCCTGTCACATGAACTGGCTCATCTTTGGCTTGGACAGTCTGCCGTCTCTGATAGCGATGCGTCCTCACTCCCCTCGCACGAAGTAGAAGCTTGGTGTAATAAGGTGGCGGCTGAACTTCTTGTTCCCCTTGCAGTATTGCGTGAGGAATATAGAAAAGGTGAAGATATGTCCCGCGCGCTTGTTCGCCTGGCGCGTCAATTCAAAGTAAGCACCCTAGTTATCCTCAGACGTATCTACGATAGCGGTAACCTGTCAAGGAAAGAATTCCGAGAGGTCTATGATGCTGAATTAGGGAAGCTGCGAGCTCTTAACAAAAGTAAAGGCGGAGATTTCTATCCGACGGAAATTGCACGAGTGGGCAATAGCTTCGCCCACGCTGTGGTCACCAGTACCCTTGAAGGTAGAACCTCTTTTACAGAGTCGTTCCGGTTGCTCGGGTTTCGGAAAATGAAAACCTTCAACGAGTTAGCCAATCGACTTGGAGTTCTTCCCTGATGTCATACCTTCTTGACACGGATGTGTTCATCAGAGCGAAAAACCTGCATTACGGGTTTGAATTCTGTCCAGCTTTCTGGGATTGGCTGATTGCCGCGAATCTTGGGAGAAGAGTGTTCAGCATCGAAAAAGTCTATAACGAACTGCTTGAAGTTGAGGACGAACTTTCCACATGGGTTGATGCGAGGACTGAAAAATTCTTCCTTCCACCTAACGCTCCGGTACTTTCGGCACTTGCAGAAGTAAGTACTTGGATTTCCAGCCGGAGTTATACTCAGTCAGCTATAAGCACTTTTCTGCAGGTTGCGGACTTCTATCTTGTTGCACAGGCTTTTGCCGATAAACATACTGTCGTTACGCACGAAATACCTTCAGCTTCTACTCGCAGAATCAAGATTCCCGACGCATGCATTGGTTTGGGTATTAAGTGTATAACACCGTTTGAGATGCTTCGGCGTGAACGAGTGCGATTTGTCCTTGCAACCCCATCGTGATCAATCTGCATTTCATGGCAGGCAAGACTTTGCATGGTTTCTGAAACAAGCTTATGAAAACTCACAAAAACTTAAGGGCAGCAATAACCGGGGCGACGGGCTTTATAGGTGGCAGACTCGCTGAAAAACTTACAGACGAGGGTTTTTCGATAAAATGTCTGGTAAGAGAAACAAGCAATACCGAAAAGCTGCGTTCTCTGGGTGCGGAGCTTGTCAACGGTGATCTTTGCGACTCAGAATCGCTTCGGACTTTTCCCGAAGGGTGCGATTACGTTTTTCATCTTGCTTCCAAGGTTTCTGACTGGGGACCAAGGGATGACTTTTTCAGGCAGAACGTTGAGGCGACGGAAACTCTTCTTGAATCTTCACGCGATTCTGGGGTTAAAAGGTTCGTCTACATGAGTTCCTCTACCGTAATCTGGAATGCCTCCTTTCTTGGGACTGTCAATCTAAAGGAGATAGATGAGACTTACCCTTATCCAAAAAGTCACCATAATTTCTATAATGAAACCAAGGCTTTATCAGAAAAACTTGTGAGAGAATATAACAACGGGCAAGGAGGCATGGAAACGGTCATATTAAGGCCGTCAAACGTATGGGGAGCCGGTGACACGGTCATACTCCCGAGAATAGCCGACGCCTGCCTCAAGGGGCTTCTGGTCAACATGGGTTTTAACAAGAAGATTGTCTCTCCATGCCATGTGCTTAACCTTGTTCATGCCGCGGTGCTCTCGGCACTCTCTCCTGCCGGGGCGGGCAATATTTACTTTATAAACGACGGGGCGCGTATCGATAACCGCCGTTTTGTCGCAGATCAGCTCTCGTCAATAGGAATTGAGTGGAATCAGAAAATCACCGTGCCTTACACCCTTGGGTATGCGGTTGCCTTCATTCTTGAGAAAATATTTGAACTCAGAAAATCGGAAACTCCTCCCGTGCTTACCCGTTTCGGCGTTTCCGCTCTATCGAAAAGCAGAACCTACAGCATAGAGAAGGCAAGAAGGGACCTGGGATATGAGCCGGTGTGCGGTTACGATGCGGGAATGGCGGGGCTTTCTGAGTGGATTTCAGATATCGGCGGTTATGAAAAAATCCTTGGAAAAGGAAAATAATATGCAACCCGGCGTACTTGCGATAGAAACCAGGGGACTTGAAAAGCAGTTCGGTTTTTTCCCCGTGCTCAAGGGAGTTGATCTTGCAGTTAAACAGGGAGGATTCCTCACCGTCTTCGGTCCAAACGGCGCCGGCAAGTCCACACTGCTTTCCATTCTTTCGACATTCATAAAACCCGGAGGTGGAGAGGTTTTCGTAGGAGGTTTTGACGTCACCAAGGAGAAACAGCAGATAAGAAAACTTATAGGGTTCATCTCCCATAACACGATGCTTTATGAAAACCTCACCGCCTGGGAGAATCTCGAATTTATAGGAGCGTTCTACAACGTTGGGGATATTGAGGACAGGTGCTCTGATATTCTCAAGAGGGTTGAACTCTATGCCAAGAAGGACGCGCTCATAAGCACTCTTTCTTTCGGAATGCGTCAGCGCCTCGCTATCGCCAGGACGCTTCTTCACGACCCGCGGATACTTTTTCTGGACGAGCCGTACAGCGGACTTGATTACGGAGGGGCCGCAATCCTTACCTCGATCCTGGGTTCAATGAAAGCGGATAAAACCGTAGTTATGACTACCCATAATGTTTACGAGGGGCTTTCGCTCTGCGATGGGGTCGCAATTCTCGATCAGGGAGAGGTGGTCTATGCGTCTGCACAGAAACCCGCCCGCGAAGAATTTCAGGATATCTACATGTCTTGCGTCAGAAGCGGGGACGGGCAATGAGAAACATACTGCTTATATTCAGAAAGGATTTTCTGGTGGAGTGGCGTTCAAAGCAGATATTTCCGACGATGTTCGTATTTTCGCTTCTGCTTCTTCTGGTTTTCAATGTCGCTTTTGAATTCCGCTCGGATGTTGACTCCCGGGCGGTCTCGGCCGTTATATGGATAACTTTTATTTTTTCCGGACTCTTGGCTCTCGGAAGATCTTTTTCGCTTGAAAAAGAAAATAATGCCTTCGCCTTTCTTCTCCTGACTCCTGTAAGCAGAAGCTTCATCTATCTCGGAAAACTGCTTTCAAACACGGTTATGGTTCTGCTTTCCGAGCTTTTCATACTCCCGCTTTTCCTCCTGTTTTTTCTTTCTGACCCAAAGGAGGTTTCGCTTTCATTTACCGGCACCATACTTCCTTTTCTCGGGGTTATGGTTCTTGGAACGATAGGGTTTGTGTCGCTCGGCACATTCTTTTCTTCGATGGCCCTTAATACGAAGCTTCGCGACATGATGCTTCCACTGCTGGTTTTCCCCCTCATCATACCTGTCGTGATAACCTCGGTCGGAATATGCTCTTCGATACTGGAAGGAAGACCCCCGGATTACTACGCTTTTTCTTTGCAGGTGCTGGTTTCCTTCGATATAATCTTCATCCTTTTATGCTCTATTCTGTTTGAGTATCTTATTGAGGACAGCGGGGACTGACCCGCTTTCTTTACTAAAAAATGCGAAACATACTGTTTTTCCTGACTTTTGCGCTGATGGTTCTCGCTACCTGGATGACGCTTTTTTACGCGCCTACAGAGGTAGTTATGGGCCATGTGCAGAGAATTTTCTATTTCCACATGGGTACTGTCTGGGCAGCTACGGTGGCGTTTACGGTGGTCTTCGTGGCGAGCATCTATTATCTCGCAAAGGAGACGGCTAAGTGGGATACTCTTGCCTACTGCTCGGCCGAGATAGGCATGGTGCTTCTTACCCTTACGATTATCACCGGCAGCATATGGGCAAAACCGGTATGGGGAACCTGGTGGACATGGGACCCTCAGTTAACTACCACGTTTATTCTCTGGGTCCTTTACGCCGTTTATCTGGTTCTGCGCTCAGGCGCCGGAGGGCGCGGGAAAAAGGCGAGATACTCGGCCATATTCGCCATAATAGCATACGTTGATCTTCCCGTGGTCTATGTGTCGGCCCGCATAAAAAGGGGTATATCGCCTGTGGTTTTCGGGCCCGGGGGAGGAGGAATAGATCCGGCCATGATGCACACTCTTTTGGTTACTCTGCTTGGATTCACGCTTCTTTTCGTTTTGCTCCTTGGTGAGAGAACGAAGATAATGAACATGCAAAACAAGCTTTACGCCCGGGGCGGGCGAGAGGGGTAGGATGGAGTATTTTCTCTGCTCAAGCGTAGTGGTCTGGGGTTCTCTTATCGCTTACGTGCTTTATCTGCGCGCGAAGTCGGCTTCTTTAAGGAAAAAGCTGCTCTCGGGCGGGGATGGCCCCGGAAGTGGAGGTGGGGGTTGAAGGACAAGCTCAAATTTATTCTGCCTCTTTTTGTGATAGTTTGTCTGGTTTCCTGGCTTGTCTTCGCTGGAGTTAAGGATTCCATGGTCTACTACATAACGGTTGACGAACTCTTAGAGGACGTCCCGGACGTCTACGGGCAGAAGGTAAGGGTTTCAGGAACCGTGGTTCACGGTTCAATAAAGAACGAGCTTGACGATTCGCTTAGGTTTACAATAGCGGACGGCAAGGGTGAAATCCATGTTGAGTACGACGGTATAATTCCCGATATATTCACAGACGGAGTTGAGGCGGTCGTTGAGGGGAAGTTCTCCGCTAGTAAGGTCTTTGAGGCGGACCTGTTGCTCGCAAAGTGCCCCACCAAGTATGAATCAGAAGAAGCCCCCTACCAGAGAAAAGAGAGTTAAAGGGCGCTCCATATGCTGCCAGATTGAATTTCGGTCGATGATTCAGTAGATTAAACCTGAGGGGAAAGCTTATATGTCGGAAATTCTGGAACAGAAAATAGACCGTCTGGATCAAAGGGTGGGTCAGGTAGAACAGGGAATAGATCACCTGGATCGGAGAGTGGGTCAGGTAGAACAGGGGATAGACCACCTGGATCAGAGAGTGGGCCAAGTGGAACAGGGGATAGATCATCTGAACCAGAGGGTGGACCGTCTGGATCAGAAATTTGACAGCAATTTCGAGCGGATTTTCCAAGATATAACCGATATAAAGGTTGTCTTGGGGAAGGTGGATACAAAGATTGACGAAAGGGATAAAGCAACGGAAGCCAGGTTTCAGGATCACGAAAAAAGAATAGACAGGCTGGGTCTCCGGTTCTGGACCATGATTTCAGGAATCCTTCTTGTTCTGGTCGGATTTGTAATAAAGGCCATCTATTAGATCAGTCCCTGTTATGAGAAGTATCTTGTCTGCGAATCAGAAACTCAAGCGGCGTTATCTGCTGCCCATTGAACTTTTTTAAAATTCGACGTACCGTGTCTTTCTGGAAGTCTTGCCCCAAAAAGAAAAGGTCTGCAATCTGCTGATTCCCGAAGGTTAGAAATGTCTGATACAGGAAGTATAGCAATACTTCTTTCGTTTTTTATTACCATTTACAGCCTTGTTGTCTGCGCTTTTGCCGCAAAAACAGGGAGCCGAGTGTTCGCCCGAAGTGGTGGAAATGGTCTTGTCTCGGTAGCTTTTCTTCTTCTGGTTGCGGTAGGCTGCCTTGTATACGAGCTTGTAACCCTTGATTTTTCCCTAAGGTACGTAGCCCTTAACACGAGCACCGACCTCCCGGTTATATACAGGGTGACGGCCCTTTGGGCCGGTCAGGCGGGATCCCTGCTTCTCTGGAGCTTTGTTCTTTCCCTGTATGCGGCTTTCGTGGTTCTTAAAAGCAGAAAAAAGGGCGGGGACCCTTACGTAAATGCCGTTTTGTGCGTCGTTTCTCTTTTCTTTCTTTTTCTCATAGCCTATGTGGAAGACCCGTTTGAGAAACTGGGCGTGGCAGTCGGGGAAGGAAGGGGGCTTAATCCGATTCTTCAGAACGGATACATGGCCATCCACCCTGTCACTCTTTATATCGGATATGTCGGAATTACGGTGCCTTTCGCTTTCGGCATTGGCGCCCTGCTCAGCGGTCGCCTGGGGGATGAGTGGATAAGGAACTGCAGAAAATACGCCCTTTTTTCCTGGATGTTTCTCTCCGCGGGGCTTCTTCTCGGGGCCAGGTGGGCATATCTTGAACTCGGCTGGGGAGGGTACTGGGCCTGGGATCCTGTTGAGAACGCCGCATTCATGCCATGGCTTGCGGGAACCGCGTTTCTTCACTCCGTCATGATTCAGGAGAGAAAGGCTATGCTTAATGAATGGAACATGATTCTATTTATAATTACTTTTTTTCTCTCAATATTTGGCACTTTCATAACCAGAAGCGGCATAGTGTCCTCGGTTCACTCCTTTGCACGCTCAGACATAGGTCCGCTTTTTGTCGGCTTCATGGTTCTTATACTTCTTTTCTCTTTCGCTCTTCTCGCATACAGGTCAAAAGATCTCCAAAGTGAAGAAAAGTTCGATTCCCCGCTCTCAAGGGAAAGTGCTTTTCTGTTCAACAACCTTCTTTTTCTCGCGGCAGCATTCTCCGTGTTTCTTGGGACAATTTTCCCCGTACTTTCAGAAGCCTTTACCGGGAAGAAGATCCTGGTCGGCCCCCCTTATTTTAACGCTGTGGGTGTGCCCATAGGACTTGTGCTCATTCTGCTTATGGGAGCGGGTCCGCTTATATCTTGGAAGAAGGCTTCGACGGCGAACCTCAAGAGAAACTTCGTTTTCCCCTCAGTGGTTTTCCTGGTGGTTTTTCTGGCGCTTCTTGTCTCTGGCATGAGAGAACCGGTAGCGATTTTAAGTTTCGCGCTCTGCGGCTTTGTCACAGGGACGGTGTTTCTTGAATATTTCAGAGGTATAAGGGTTAGAAGCGGCAGGGGAGAGAATCCGGTTTCGGCATTGTTTAATCTCATCTCGAGGAACCGCAGGCGCTACGGCGGATACATAGTGCATCTTGGGGTGGTTCTGCTTGTAATAGGAATCACTGCTTCTTCTCTTTTCGTTACCCAGAAGGAAGTTGTTCTCGGCAAGGGGGATTCCTTTTCCTTGGGAAGATATGATCTGGTATTCCGCGGAGTGCGCTTTATTTCAAACGACGCCAAGGACGGATTTTCAGCAGAACTCTCGATTGAAAGCCAGGGAAAGAGCGTTGCGACCATGTATCCCGAGAAAAATATCTACAAGTACGAGGGAAACAGGGAGATAAATCAGGAAACCGAAGTCGCGCTTCGCTCCACATTCAGAGACGATCTTTATCTCATACTTTCTGAGGTTGACCGAAGCGGAAAGGTTAATGTAAGGGCCCTTCTTAACCCGATGGTGAACTGGATATGGGCCGGGGGGTTTGTTATCGTCCTTGGAGCGATTGTCACCATGTGGCCCGAGGGGCGAAGAAAAAAGGAGTCTGGCGCATGAGTGAATACGTAATCTCTTTTCTACTTGTATTGCTGGTATCGGTTTTTACAGTCTATCCTCTTTTCTTGGGTCGCGGAACGCCGGGCGTAGGGAGCAGTTTCGAGGTTAACCGGCTTGAGCAGTTTTACGAGCAAAGAGACCTTTATTACTCATCCATAAAGGATATAGAGCTTGACCGGGATATGGGAAAGCTCAGCGAGCAGGACTACGCAGAACTTATGTCGAGATACAAGGAAAAAGCGGTAGCCGTTACAAAACTTATCTCGGAGCTTGAATCGACTGGAAATAGCGCCAAAGGTCTTTCTTAAACCAGTACCTCTTGATTCTTCTGTCACGGAAAGTAGCACCTTCGACCTTGCATCGCCGAGTTGCACGAAGATAATGATACTAAGTTTGCAGAAATATGGTAAAACTGCTATAATTGCATATGTTACAAAAGACGCTCAAACCTGTTGAATGGGTTGGTTCAAGCAAAGAGGACCTGAAAAGTTTTCCGGGTTTGGTACAGGACCAGGTCGGTTTTGCAGTGTATCAAGCACAGACCGGCCTAAAGCACCGAGATGCCAAACCTCTGAGAGGATTGGGGCCCAGAATTTTAGAGGTACTCTCGCGACACGATGGTGATACCTACCGAGCTGTGTATACGGTTCGCTTTAAGGAGGCGGTTTATGTTCTGCATGCTTTTCAGAAGAAGGCGAAGCGGGGTATTGAGACACCAAAGCAGGATATTGATTTGATCAAGAGCAGACTGAAAGTAGCAGAGCGACATTACAAGGAAAAATACGAAGGAGGCTAGACTGATGGAAACAGAAGAAAAGGTTGAACGTGGAAGTGGTAACGTATTCGCGGATATAGGCCACCCAGAAGCTGAGGTTCATCTTCTAAAGGCAGAACTAGTTACCCGAATTGATGAGGTTATTCGCCGTAGCAAATTAAAGCAGGTCGATGCAGCAGAATTACTGGGGTTGTCTCAACCTGATGTCTCTCGGCTCCTGCGAGGGAATTTTCGCGATTATTCAGTGGAGCGGCTCTTTCGCCTCTTGACGGCGCTAGGGCGAGATGTGGAGATTGTCATTCGAGAACCCCGTTCAGAACGACAAGGCAGACTTAGCATTGGAGCACTGTAGGTCCAGTAGTATTTTGTGAGTGAAATTTTATTTATCCCCTCCAAGTCACTGAAATCAGAGTGAATAAAGCGACAGTGAAAAAAGCGTTTTCCCTTTCCGTTTCCATATTTCTTTTTTCCTCCCTTATTCTTCAACAGATTTCCGTTTCCGCACAGGCGCAATCTTCCGGCGAGGAAATTTTTGTGCAAGGGAAATGCATAAGATGCCATACGCTTGGAAGAGGAAGGTTCGTGGGTCCTGATCTTCTGGGCGTGGGGGATAGATATTCAAGGGATGATCTGATCAGATGGGCCCGTGACCCCGAGAGCATCTATGCGGAGAAAAAGAAAAAACCTGTAAACGACGGCTATCCGCCGATGCCTCCAATGAATCTGTCAGAAAGCGATGCCCAAAAGATTGCCGATTACCTTCTGGATTATAAGCCCCCGACCGATCTTGGGGAAAGCGGGATGATAAAGGGTCGCGTAAGAAATATCACTACCGGGAAACCCGAAGCGGGGCAGAATGTAGTTTTGATTTCATACATGGGAGACAGGCCGCAAGAAAAGCATTTTACTGAGTCGGATTCGCTGGGCAGTTTCTCTTTTTCTTCTCTTCGGTGGAACAGAAGTTATGAGATCATGCTTTTTCACAATGGAGTTCAGTACGTTTCTGGGAAGATGGTCTTTCTTCCCGGAGAGGACAGGATCACCCTTGATCTCCCGGTCTACGATACCACGACTTCGGATGAAGACGTCTCTTTACAGTCGCTTAACCTGATTGTATACCCGGATGACAGGGGTAGCAACGTGAATGTAACCTCCCTCTATGTTTTTGAGAACTCGGGCGACACAGTTTTTACCGGAGGACCTGAGGGCTCAGATGCCGCGACCCTTGTTTTTTCGGTTCCCGAAGAGGCAGTGGACGTTACTTTCTCAGACGGAGTCAATACGGAGGCGATCGAGAGACAGGGAGAAAAACTATACAGCAAACTTCCCTTTCTCCCGGGAATGAAGAGGATTGCTCTTGGCTATTCCATCCCTCTTTCGCAGATTCAAGGAAAATTTCAGATAGGGTTTGACTATGAAGTCAATGACCTTGCCGTATTTGTAAGAAAAACGGAACTTGGAATCAGGGTTGAGCAGCCCGAACCGACTGCGGAAGAAATCATGATTCACGACGAGCTTTTTTTGAAATACCAGCTGTCGGACTTAAAACCTGGCGGCGTCACGGTAATTGTTTCCAACGCTTCTTTTCTTAAGAGCAACATTGGCAGATATCTGCCTGTGATACTCTTTTTTGTCCTTGCCACTGCTGGAATCATCAGTTTTTTCTACCGCAAGAACAGATTTCGGATATGAATTCAGAAATCACGGTCAGGAAGAAACGACAAACTTTCATCAATCACAAAAAAGGTGTTAAATGATTAATAACCGGTATCCTTATAGTCCATGAAATGGAACTGGCAGCAGCCCGAATGGCCCGATTTTACCTATGAATCCCAGCTTCTTGAGAGCCTGGAAAATGATTTTCTCCATGGGACGGGACTGTTTTTCGGGGCGTACAGGCATCTTGATGGACAGGAGCGGGACTGGCTCAAGGTAGAGATTATAGGCGACGAGGCCCTTAAGACTTCTGAAATCGAGGGAGAGTACCTTAACCGAGAGAATCTGCAGTCGTCTCTTAGAAAATATTTCGGTCTCAAAACAGATGACATCCGGGTGAGCCTCGCTGAAGAGGGAATCGCCGACCTCATGGTCAACCTTTATAACACATACAAAAATCCTCTCTCCCATGAAACTCTTTGCCGCTGGCACAGGATGCTTACGCGCGGGCGAGACGATCTTAAATGCGTGGGACGCTACCGTGAAGACGAGGTGGCTGTGGTTTCGGGGCCTCTTCACATGCGCAGAATTCATTTTCAGGCCCCGCCCGCAAATCGCGTGGAGGCGGAGATGGAAGGATTTGTCCGCTGGTTTAACCGAAGTGCTCCGGGAGGTGATGCGCCTCTTCCTGCCTTGACTCGCTCCGGCATGGCGCACGTATATTTTGAGTCAATTCACCCGTTTGAAGATGGAAACGGACGCGTAGGCCGCGCGGTTTCGGAAAAAGCACTGGCTCAGTGTCTCGGGCAACCTACTCTGATTCCGCTTGCCAAAGTGATAAGCGGAAACAGGAAGGATTATTACGGGGCGCTTGGAGATGTGAACACCAAAAACGAGATAACGCAGTGGCTTCTTTATTTTGCCCATACGGTGCTTGATGCGCTTGGTTATACCAAGACATATGTGGAGTTTCTTATAAGGAAGGCGAGATTGCTTGAACGCCTCAGGGGAAAAATAAACCCACGTCAGGAAAAATGTCTGCTTCGTATGTTCGAGGAAGGCCCGGAGGGTTTTACAGGAGGTCTGAGCGCAGAGAACTATATAAGCATCACCAAAGCTACTCGTCCGACCGCCACCCGGGACCTCTCAGACCTCGTCGCCAAGGGCGCGCTTCTGCGGACGGGAGAGCGAAAATATACGCGCTACCATCTGAATATTGATTCAGGTCTTTAAAGATGAGCAATGCGCAGCAAAATCCACAGCCTCTGCTTAACAGAAGCTTCATCCTTGTAACCTTTCTCGGGTGTCTTTACTTTTTTAACTTCCATTCGTTTCTCCTTCTGCCCATCAGAATTTCTGAACTGGGAGGAACCGAGAAGATTGTGGGATTCGTGATGGGCATTGCGGGACTTAGCACCCTTTTCCTTACTCCCTACGCCGGCAAAATAACCGACAGGTACGGAAAGAAACTGTTTGTGCTGCTGGGGTTCGCGTTGCTTGCCGCCTCGACGTTTCCACTCGCCTTTCTGGAGAGGGTCGATTACCTCTACTACATTATCAGGATAGTTCACGGCTGTTCCTTTTCCCTTTTCTTTGTCGCCGCGGGAGCGCTTACGGTTGATGTCTCAAGCGAGCAGAGAAGGGCCCAGGCACTTGGCATATACGGTGTTTTCACAATAATAAACTACGCGATTGCTCCTTACGTCGGTTCCATTCTGATAAATAATTTCGGTTTTGATTTCTTTATTTTCTTCCTTACCGCTACGGGACTTGCCGGCTTGGGAGTTTCCTTTATGATCGAAGAGGGGAAAAGGGCAGTTGCGCCGGAAGACACGGGACCGGGCTATATGGACTGTCTTCGGGGCAAAGCTACTTATATATCCTCAGTTACGCTTTTTATATGCGGAGCGGCGTTTATAACCACGCTTAACTTCATTTCCATCTTCTCGCTTTCAATAAACATAGAGAACTTTCAAGTTTATTTTCTTTGCTACACCGTTTCGGTACTCGCAATCAGGCTGTTTCTCGGCTGGGTTCCAGACAGGTACGGCAAGTGGAGAGTTGCCTCCCCGTTTGTTTTCTTTCTGGGGCTTAGTATTCTCATGCTGAATTTTGTGTATGAGATTAAACTTCTTGCTTTCTGCGGAATTATATTCGGCTGCGCGCACGGATTTGTGTATCCTTCAATCTATTCAATCATAATAGAATCGAATCCCAAGGAGGCGAGGGCGAAAGCTTTTGCCATAAGCAGCGTTTCTTTCACTGGCGGCGGAATGTCGGGGTCTTTTGTTTTCGGAGTGGTGGCGGAACTTTTCGGATTCAGGACGATGTTTGTTTCAATAGCGATTATGGTTTTCCTGGGGTTTTTATTTTTCGCAAGAAATTCAATTCCAAAGGAGCGTGGAGCATGAGCAAGTATCCAATCAGACTTCCTTTCGGTCACCCGAAGATTTTCGACACGATGAAAATGGAGATTCTCCGCATGGAAAAAGGGGAATCGGAACTTTCCATGCCGTTTATTGAGGAATATACGCAGCACTACGGAATGCTCCACGGGGGAGTGATATTCACCCTGGCCGACGCGGCCTGCGGAGTTGCTGTCGCAAGCGTCGCGAGAGAGGGAAAAAAGTTCCTCACGTCCGCAATGAACATAAACTACATCGAGCCCGTAAGGCGTGGTGTTACGATCTGTCGCGCCAGAGTGCTGCGGCAGGGAAGAATAATGCCCGTTGAGAGTGAAGTTCTGAATTCGGGCGTTTGCGTTGCGAAAGCCACGGCTGTTTATACCCTGGTTGACTGAGATTATCCTTGCTTTTTTGGTAAAACAGATGCGGGGCGACTTCCGCGGTTCACCCGATCGGCATAAGAAGGTCGTTCAGGTCTTCCTCGGTGAGCGCGAGGGCTCCTTCTCCTCCGCCTTCGAAAAGCGCGTCGGCAAGCGCTCTTTTGCGTGCCTGCATTTCGACTATCGTGGCCTCGACCGATCCTTCGGCGATCATGCGGTAGACAAAAACCGGATTCTCCTGGCCTATTCTGTGCGCTCTGTCCATCGCTTGGCGTTCAACCGCCGGATTCCACCACGGATCATAAAGAATAACCGTGTCGGCGGCCGTGAGGTTGAGACCCACTCCCCCGGCCTTGAGGCTGATCAGGAACAGCTGAGCGTCTCCATCCTGGAATTTCGCTATCTGCTCATCCCGTTTTCTGGTCTGGCCATGGAGCATGGCGTAGGACCAGCCCAGTCTCTCCACATCTTTCTCGATCAGGCGCAGCATTTCGACGAACTGCGAAAAAACAAGTACCTTCCGTCCCTCGGCGACAAGTTCCAGAAGAAGTTCATGAAGCCTCTTGCGTTTGGAGCTATCCGTAAACTTCTTCGCGGCGGCGAGTTTCACGAGGGCGGGGTCGCAGCACACCTGGCGAAGTCTGAGCAGGGCGTCAAGAATTGTTATGCGGGACCGGGCTATTCCCTTTTCGCGCACGGCATCCCTTATCCGTTCATCCATCGCTACCCGGATAATCTCATAGAGAGTGCTCTGGCTTTCCGAAAGCTGGATTATCTCGTCAATTTCCGTTTTCGCCGGAAGATCCTTTGCCACATCCTCCTTTGACCGGCGAAGCAGAAACGGCTTGAGGCGCGCCGAGAGCAGTCGCTGTTTTGCGGTGTCACCGTGTTTTTCTATCGGAGACCTGTAGTTTCTGTTAAACGATTTGCGGTCGCCCAGGAACCCGGGGATAAGCCAGTCGTAAAGAGACCAGAGTTCCTCAAGGTTGTTTTCCATCGGGGTTCCGGTAAGCGCCACGCGCTGGCGGGCGTTTATTCCGCGTATACGTTTCGCTATTGAGGTGGAAGGGTTTTTCACCGCCTGCGCCTCATCCAGAATCGCCAGATCGTACTCGCGGGAGAAAAGTTCCCCGTGATCCCGGTTTACAAGCGGGTAGGTGGTTATGATCAGATGATGGTCGGGGATTTCACCGAATCTGTTTTTTCTCTCCGGCCCCCGCAGGGCAAGCAGTTTGAGATCCGGAACGAAACGCGCCGCTTCGCGTATCCAGTTGCTGACAAGGCTCGTGGGAGCGACAAGCAGGCTCGGACGGTCCGTGCCCGTTTGAAGATGGCGGCGTGCAAGGAGCGCAAGGGCCTGTACGGTTTTTCCGAGTCCCATGTCGTCGGCCAGCACTCCGCCGAAGCCGCTGTCGCAAAGCGCGAGCAGCCACCCGTACCCAAGTTTCTGGTAGGGACGCAGGGATCCCTTCATCGCCGCGGGAGGTTCGGTACCGGATGTGGACGCGAGAGCGCGAAGACGTTCGCCGAGTTCAAGGATTTCCTTTCCTCCCTTCCAGAGAATGTCTGATCCTTGAATTGCCTCCGCAAACTCGGATATCCGTCCCGCATCCCCCCTGTGAAATTCTGCGAGGCTGCTGATTTCAAGGGATGCCTGAACAAAAGGAAGGAGCTTTGCGCCCTCAACCCTTACCCTTGAGCCGTCTTTGAGCTGCGGGTAAAAAGAACAGGCCGATATCATTTTCTCAAGATCGTCTTCAGGTGTTTCCGAGTCTTGCGGGGGAAGAATCTTTATCGCCTGGAGTATTACCGGCACAAGGTCCAGCTCTTCGTCCCCGGCCTCAAGACACAGAGACAGGGAAAAGCGGTTTTCGCCCTGAGATTTTATCTCCGCACTGAGACTGACATGCTCTTCACTCAGATAAAACGGCCAGCTTTTTTCAATCTGAATCTGCCACCCCTCCTCACGCAACCGAGGGACGGCCTGTACCGAGAAATCGATGAGGGAACTGTGTACCTGTTCAATGTCTTTAAGAATCGGGTCAAAAACAATATTGGACTCTCGAACCTCCTTCGGTACCCTCCCCATTTTAAAATCAGGAGACCCGGGCGGAATTCCCTCGTAGTCCTCCGCAATTTCTTCGAGTTCCTCCACATATTCCCATTCCAGATCGAGGTCGCGGATGATTATTTCGACTCCCTGTTCACTCAGAACCCGGATATCGTCGCCCACGGCCGGAGTCATTCTCCGTTCCGTTCCCTTATACGCGATATCAATGCGCGCGTATGGGTAGACTATCTTGGGGGACTTGATTTTGCGCAGAGGGCCGTACATGCGCATGCGTTTCGGGACTTTCGTCGTAACGCTGCTCAGAGTCAGTACCGGCCGGGGAATGAGATCATCTCTGCTGGTTACTTCCATTATCCGGGGTCTGGGCATGTTATCGCCCCCAAGAATCGCCAGGTTCTTGGCGACAATGCCGGATTTCTCCGGAGGCACGAGAGGAGATGCGGCCAGCATTTCCGCGAGGGACGGCGGAATGTCTGTTTCAGCCATTCCTACCAGACCGCTCTGAGTATCAATGTAAAGAATGGGAGAGAAAAGCAAAAGGGAGAGTTCCTCTCCGTCCTCATCAAGTGTTTTTGCAGATTGGTTCCCGCGACTGTCAAGCATCCATTTGAACCCAAACCGCCTCGGCTGGCCCCAGGAAAGAATCGGCCCGTTGACGCTTCCCGAGCGGACGCGACCGGTACTGAGCAGACTCTGAATTAACTCAACAAGCGGTTTTCCTTCCGGCCAGTTGTAGTGCCTCTTCCAGGTTCCTTCCGAGAACTCGGAAAGCTTTAAAAGAATGAAGAAGTCTTTTGTTGTGAGAAATTTCTTGGAAACGTCATAGCCGGAACTGTCGCATCTGTATTTCTCCGTGGAGAGCATGGCGCCGTCTTCTCCGAACCGCGCGGTGAGAGGGTCTACTCTGACATCTCCGTTTCCGGAGACACGGAAAATATAGAGCACCTCCTTTCGCGTACGGTTTTTCACGGGAGACTTGTTCCGCTGGTTTGATGAGTTGCGGGGGTCGGGAGAGCGGTCAGAATTCTTCGGACGAGTTTTGGCGTCGAGTCTGGATGCCGTCTCGAGAAGCGCCGCCACTACATGCTCGCAGTTAAAACCGACGGAACAGGAGCATCTGCCCATAACCGCTTCAACGTAACCTTTGAGTGTGATATTGAAACGTATGCTCTGATGATACAATTTCCCCTCTTCGCCGTATACGGTGCTTCCAATGCTGTTTCGTCCCTTCAGGATATTTACCGATGCCACTTTGCCCTGATGGAAATAATCGACTCCTTTGTCAAAATACGGCCCGTCAAGCAAGTCCTCTACATCGCTTCTTGATATCATCTCGCTCTCTCCCCGGCTGAAGGCGTTCGGCCTTGTCTTCGGCAGTTCCGCCTCCCGTCAGAAGTTGTTCAACAGCACCTTGGTTACCGCTTGCACCAAACTGTCCAAGTCTTGGAATATGATCGAAAAGCGCCGGAGCGATTTCTTACCCGAACAGTTTCGAAAGCCAGCACACGAATAACGAGTTTAACTGCGTTTGCGCAATGAGATCTCCAGTGCCTATGGCTGCTCCCATTCTGTTTGGTTTCTTTCTGGTGGCCAGCCAGGCGTACAGTTTCGCTTTATCCGATTTTGCCGAGGAAAATTTTCTGGCATCTTCGGGAATGCTGTTTATATAAGATTGCGCCAGCGGCCATATCTGATCCTGGTCTCCGATCATTTTTATCACGAAGTCTTCGATTTCTCCTGCTGAACTGTTGTCAGGCATCAGCCATACCCCGACGGCAGTACCCCTGTCGCCGCCTATGATTGTGCCGCGCGGATCAGGCTTGTCCGGGGGCGTAAAACCTGCTTCAGCGAGTTTTTTCCTGACGTCGTTCCACCGCTGCCTAGGGCAGTCGTTGCTGTCCATCACGAATCCGACGGATTTGCGTCCCGCAACCTTGGTTTCTGGACCGATATATCTCAGAATGTTCGGGAATCCTTCGGATTCCTTTATGGCAAACTCAAGATTCCGCAGACATTGGTCCCGGATATGTCTGATGACGTGCTTGTCGTCCTGCCCTTCCACCACAAGAAGATGCTTTTTCTCGGCATCGGCCATTTTTCACCTTACTTCTATGTTGTATTCAGAGGCGGCGGCAAGCTCCTCTTCTGAATACCTCACGCATCTGGTTTCTTGCTCTTCCCGTTCAAGGCGAACCAGAACGCCTGAAACGTCTTCTGTTTCGGTTGCGGCCTGGGCGAAGCCTCTTACGCAGTCAAAACTGTGGGTCGTCGCGAAAACCTGGATATTGTTTTCCCGGGCTGTCCGAAGAATCATTCTCTAGAGCTTGCGCTGAGCCGTGTAGTGAATTCCGTTTTCCGCTTCATCAATGAGAAGGAATCCGTCGCGGCAGTTCGCTAGAGCAATGGCGGTACTGAACAGCCGGATAGCTCCATCACCAAGGCTTTTAAGGGGAACGGGGCCGTGCTTTCCGACCCTGACCACAGCCCGCCTGCCTCTCCAGCTACCTGAAGCCCCTTCTTCCCCGATCATGGCTATGCGGTCCACCGGATTATCGAGGACTATGTTAAGGGCATTGATAGCGAGATTCTCATCTTCAGTAAGTGTGATCTCATCCCAGAGTTCCGCAATCGTCCTGTTGGATAAAATCTCCGGGCCCAGCCACTGTGATTTCAATGTCTCTGTCTGCTCGTTTTTGAGGTTGCCCTGAATTCTCTTTTTTCTTCTCCAGTTATTCTCGGACAGACCGAAGATCAGGCTGTGTTCGCCCTGAAAACGAACCCTGAGGACGGGAACGTCCTTGTCCGGGAAATCGTCTTTATCGTCTGATGCTCCCAGTTCAATTTCCAGTTCTCCGGAGTCATTTCCCGCACCGATTTCTATTCGTGTCCCCATGGAAGGTTCCCGGCCATGAAAAAGCGCCTTGAAATCCAGGAAATTGTCTTTCTCGCCATCTTTGCCGACGCCGGAGAGAAATTCTTCACGTCCCGCGATTAATTCGGCAAGTACGGATTCATCAGCGCGGGAAGCGTATATTTTTACTGCTTCAAGGATCGATGTCTTCCCCGTGCCGTTTTTTCCAGCAAACAGGTTTACGCGGCCCAATTCCGGAATTGAGAGCTTGTCAAAACACCTGAATCCCCTTATTGATAAGTGAGAGATATGAAGTTTGCTGTTTAGTAGTTTTTCAGACATGACTTAACCTGAATTCCAGTTGTGGCCAATATGGAATGCACGAGTCGGAAATATCCAGAGATGAGAGTACCGACTGCAGAAACGATTCAAAAGATTCTTTTTTCACGGGTACCAAACCATGAGCCAACAGCGAACCATTCCGCCTGCTCAAATGGTTTTTAAGCCGGTCATGAATATGTGCTTTTTCAGAAATTGCCTGGTCTTTGCTAAACTCCAAGACCCTGAACAGATTCTGAACACCGAGTCTGTATATGCCCTCTTCAGGTTCGCCAAGCATGGCTTTGATGCGTGTGTGACTGTCAACGGGAATAGATTCCAAAGAAAGCTTTCCCAGTTCAGCACCAAACGCTTTCTTTGCAAGTTGCTGACCATGCAACTCGACAGCCCTGTAGAGTCTTCCGGTGGCGTCATCGTAACGCGACTGCTTTGCTCTTCTCTTAGCGTTGGCAATAAGTTCAAGGAGAGTTGCATTGCCGGCAGTTTTATTGTTGTTTTTGTTCACTTCTTCATTAACAGAATTCCAATGCCTATCGAGAGACACCAAATCTTCATTCTTTAGATTGCAATACTCAAGTGAAAGTTCCAGCGTGTGTTTCCAACGGTGAAGCTCGCCGGTGGCTTTCTGAAAGTTAAACTGGTCGGCAAAGCCGAGAGCCCTAGCAAATCCGGCGAATGCTTCTAACCGAGTCCGAAGAGGCTTATCGCATTTCTGTGCCGCATCTTGAAGTATCTCAGCTGCGGAATCAGCGTAGAATCCTTCCAACAAATTATTAGCACGTTCAATATTACGTACGGCGTATTTAATCCATGGATTCTGACATTTAACCATTTCTTCTGATCCTGTGATAACTGTACCGAGGTTGTCTGAATTACGGCTAGAACCTCCCACGTAAGTGAAATTATGGAAATGCTCAACTGCGGCAAGCATAAGTGCTGCAGACATGACTTTCGTACCGCCTGTTATATCCACTACTACATCCTCAGGTTTTAGTTCCTTATATTCCTTGAGCCATTGTTCTATGCGAATTCTGATATGCTGATAGCAAAGCCCTATGTCCTCATGGTCAGGTACTTCTGAATATCCATACTGGGGAATGTAGCTCATCTCAGACAACACTTCATTTTCCACCTTTGACCTTGAACCAGCGGAAACGACGAATAAAACGTAATCGGGGTTGCCATCAGACAATGTCTTTTTTATTGGCTCGGATGAGCCTCCAACGCTGATGATCATTCCACGAAAACTCATTGGTCAATATCCTTCCACATCATTGGAATAGCGAGACCGAAAGCGGCTTGAACGGGATGGACGCCGGATGAAGCAAGTGATTCCCTGGAACTCCTGCTGAGCAGGCTTTCCGGCCCGATAGAAGTACCGTAGAAAGGTTCCGGGAAGTTCTCAGTGCGAAAGCATGCACCTGCGGCGAGCATAACCTGTGGTCGTTTGAACACAGCGCGGGAGTGAAACTCAGGAGCTATTTTTCCGTACTTTATGAAAAGTCGCCAGAATCCTTCTATCGGATCGGTGGCTGCGGGCTGAAAAGTTGAGAAGGATACGAACCCGGTCGCTTCCGGAATATCATCCAGTTCAGGGCAAGGTGTCGGACCGTCATCTATCTCAAAACTGCCGTGACCCACGGATGCATCGGCACCGTATCCAGTCTGTCCCAGCATTTCCAGAGCTTCCGTCAGAATCTGCATACCGGAACTTGATGCGCGAGCGAAGGTGGTCAAGCTGGCATCGGGTTTGTTGAGATTTGAAAACGGAACTTCAAAAAGCTCGCATCGATCACCCGTAGTTCCTGAATCCCGGGAAACAGAATTGCGCAACCTTATGCTGGAACGCACAGAAACATCTGGAACCTCCAGATCGGGTTTTTCTCCTTTCTGAACACGGCGGAAATCAGTTTTGGTCATCCACTGATGTTTTTTTACCTGCTTGCGTTTTTCTTGACCCCAGTTCCACCACAGCGGAAGACATGCCGGTGCCGGGAGGGAATCCCCTGGAAAGGCATCGGAAATTACGAACTGTGGTTCACCGTCAAGCCATGGATCTAAAAAATCCCGCCGCAGCGCAGGCTCGCCGCGGGAACGTGCCCATGCGCATGCCATGGCACCGAGAAGCGAATCTGCCTGCCAAGGCGTCGTCCAGACACCGAGGGGTTTCAGCCTCACTCGGGCCAGTGCTTCCATTTTTCACCATCCAATTCGAAATTCCTAAAGCTCAGATATCCGGATCCTCTGCTGGTTCCTCCTCCAAGCCCTGTCATCTGCACTAAATTTAAACCATCGGCAACAACTGCCTGAAGAGCTTCACCGCCTCGGCAAGAAGTTCCGTTGAGATCTTCGTATTCAAAGTCTTGATCCAGATCGAAGACTTGCAAAACAATCTGCATCCTGAACTCCGTACCTTCTACGACCCGTTCATTTGAGCGCGGGTGCTGTGCTGCACCCGTTTTGCGGTTAACGACATTTTCAGTCTTGTTCTCGATATGCCCACCCTTAAGAAGCTGCCCGTCACGTACTATGATACGCGATGGGCCGAGATCGCTTCTGGTATTCATGTGTGCTCCAAAAATTCTGCAGACCGGACATTTCTGCTCTGTGCATCCGCAAGGCATGTCTTCTCCCCTGCCACCGAATTTTCCCAGCTTGTTTTCGAGTTCCGCTCTCATTTTTCCTTTAAGCGAAGAACCGGGGATGTAGGGTTTTCGAGTTTCCGGGTTCTTGATTACCGGATTGTCGGAACCGCCGATTGCCAGTTCATCTTGTGAGCCTCCGATATGAAGCCCGCTTTCGCAACGGGCGGTGAATCTGATTGAATGAATGCCTGTTCTTCTCATATTAGCGATTCCTCCTCAGGTAAGTGGTTCCGAATCCGATCAGTGCTTCGAAATGTGGCAGAAAGCCTTCGAGAAAAGCCTTTCTCGGTTCTTTTGCCGAGACAACTCTCTTTACGTTTTCATCAATGAAATCTTGGAATTCCTTCGGTATCTTGTTTGCCGCCACTGCATACTGTGAGTGAGCGCAAAGAGATTCAAAGCTGGCTGATACCTGGAGCCAGCTTTCCCCGTCAGCTTTCAATCGGCGTTCAATTTCTCGGCAGTGATTGAAGAAACGGCGTACCTGCCCTGTCGTAAGATTAGGTTTGCAACTGCGGTGCGCAAGCAACTTTGCCAAAAGATCGACTTTTTTCTTTGAAACAAAGTCGGGCTTAAGGCAACTTCGGTTTTGATTGTCAGTTTCAAAGTAAGAAGCCGGAAACTCAGGTGCTTTGCGAGAATGTGGTCCTGATGTTGGAGACTTATAACCCGCTTTTCTCATAGCGTCTTTCATTCTAGACATTATATTTCCTCCCCTGCAGAGCGAGTTGCCAGCAGAGCATAGCGAAGACACGCTGACAACTCGTCAAGCTGCTGTTTGTTGTCGCTCTCAAGCTGTTCAATCGCTTCATTGAGTGCCCAGGAACGAAAATCAGAGTGGCGTTGCTGAACATTGCGTTCTATCTGGTATGCCCAGCGGGCGGTTCGCGGGTTTTCCCCTGAAGGCTTGCTCTCCGCAATACTCAGCAAACGGTGCAGCAAAGAACGAGATGCTACCCCATCCGCTACCCAAGTCGCTAGATTCTTACCATCTTGTATCAAGGATTCGTGCCGAGTCCATTCCCAGTCTGACCCCAGCGCTGCACATCTGTTTTTATCTTGATGCGACTTTGCCGACTCCAAAAGTTTTTCCGCCTCTTCAACCGCGTGATAAATAGGCAATCGATAAGAAACAACAGCAATACCCGCACTGAAAGTCAGCGGGGAATACTTGTGTCCAGGCCCTTTTTCAAACTCTACTGCAAGCGCCCCGGCGAAATCAAGTATCACATTCCATGGACCAACAAGCAGCAGGTCATCTCCTCCGGCATAAAGAGTATAGATTAACTTCCATGAATCTCTCAGCAATTTCTGGATTTTCTGTCCGAAAAACTCGTGCAAGCAATGGCTGAAAGACCGAAGCCGCCGATATGAAGGATCTTCCAACGCTATCTCGCTGACCCGTGCCCCCATGCTGTCCACATCGGCTTTCATCACGGCCAGACGACGGTCGCCACAGGCTCGCTCCGAGATTTCCTGAAATGTCAGCGGTTCACCGGAATCTGAATGGCGCGGTATCCAGCGACCAACGTGAAAAGACCCCGGCAAGCAGTCTTTTAAAGGCTCAAACTTGACTCCAAGAGCTTCCACTGTACCGTTACCTGGACGCATCCACTCCCAGCGCGTAAGCCTTTCGCCAAGCTTTTGGGCTTTCCAGCAACTTCTGCAGTACAGAACATTTCCATCTTCGTTTTGTATGTTCTGCCATCCCGGAGACTGACGGCAGATTTCACAAGGCTTGTCAAGATGTGGCTGACTCCAATTCTCCGCACTCCAATATCCATTTTCTTGCAACAGGAAAACTCCTGTACGACGCTTTTGAACTTCCAGGAAAGAGCGTGCAACAAGAGGAGTTTCTCCCCAGCTCAACGATACTTGAACTTCCCCAGCGGTCTCATCCCACAGCTTGCGCTGTATATCAGAACGAATTTTCTCAAGTTCACCAGAATCGGAGTCATGCGGAATCTGTACCATGAACCCACCGCCACCGTGTATCAAGACATCTTCTTCAGCAACTTTTAAACGTTCCCGTATAGTCCAGAGCGTTGCGTATTCAAAGAGTTCAAGCAGAAATGATCGTGCTCTCAGCCTCTTTGCTTGCGCTTTGCCCGTGTTCTTCACGCCTAACACATAACGTTGAATTCCAGAAAAATCACAGGCCAGATACATCAATTCATTCATGCAAACTATCCTGCCCGCCTACCAAATATCCGTTTTCGGTGCCATCAATCCTAGACCGAGATAACGCCCGTTCCCAATAACTAAAGTGCCTAATAAAGGTTTTTCAAAAACAATTTCTACATGATATAAAACACGCTTGGAAAATCGCTCGGACATAGCAAATCTCTCTGCACGAACACCATTACGGTCGAATGGTTCGCGTTGTGTGCGTATGGAATCTGCACTTGTAGCTATTCCCGTATGGCGCAATGTCTGCATAACAGCCTGTGCTAAATTCCTTTCATATTCCAAGCGCATAGTTCCGGTAATTCGGCCTCCTTTACGTATCATTGGAAGAGCAGCCGGTGTGATCGTGTACCAAGTTTGAAAGCCATTCTGGCCATTATGATCTACTCCATAGTGATTGAGCATTCCTAGTTCTTGGGTATAGACAAGATTCCATACGATTTCTCCAGTTGTCGGATTAATCCTTTCAATTCCAGAAAATGCCCATTCTATATCATCGGCTCTAAGTGGGCAGTTCGGAGGAACCTCAACTAGCACGCGACGAATTGCATGGTCCGCGTATTTATGTCCAATAGAGGGAATGGGAATAATTCTTACTCTGGAAGATTTATCGGTTTCCTTTGCTCCGCGACCTATAAGTATGCGGTCAACATTGTCGGTGTTCCCGTGTAAAGTCTTCCGCAATCTGTCAACCGCCTTATTTCTCAAGTCCACAACCAGTTTTGCCGATTGTGTACATGACAACGCTACAAAGGACTCTTCATTTAAGGCTGCTCGTATTTCAAATAAAAAACGTTGCGGAGAAGAGTCATAGACTGCCTTGGCAAAACGGGGCTTCTGAGGCAGAGAGAGAGATACCTTGGTTCTCTTTTTCTCTTTGACCGAAGAGAAACGATTTCGGTTCGCTTCAAACCGCGCTTCAAGACTTGCAAGCGATCCTTTCTGCGGGCTGAGAACTTCTTTTCCAATGCCATTTTGACTCGGGTGATGTTCTACAAGAGATTGACCAGCGGCGATAAAATCTGCAATATCGTTTTCGTTAAGAATATCCGCATAAGCCCATGCCATGTCGACACCTCGTCCCAACTGATACAACCGTTCCGCTATCTTGCAGACAACTTGTGCATTGTGTTCAGCACTTTTACTACTGTTGAACGTCCAAGCGAAAAGCAACGGGATACTCGAATCAAAAATATGTGGTCGGATATTTTTGTTGGTTCGAATTTTGGGAATTCGTTTCGGATTATTCCCAACTGCGTCAAGATCGTTGTTTGGCACATAGTTTTTGAAAGCCTGACCCTTGAGAGCTTGAGGGGCCATAATAACCGGAGTTTCAAGTGTTTCCAGCCATTGGAGTGCCATCTTATCCTCGTCAGTCAGACTCCCTCCCTTTACTGCACCCGAAACGAGTGCCTGGAACAAGCGTGCGGGGGAAGGAGGCCAACTCCCAGCACCATAATGCCATCCGTCATGAAAGTGGACTGAGAGCAGAAGCGTGCGATTCATGGTCGATTTGTCTAGGTCACTTTTTAGCTTTGACATCTTTTTTAGCGAGCTCTTTGTCGAAACCGACAGTTCTGTCCATTTCGACACCAAAATTTCTAAGAGCTTCCGAAGCATAGCTCACAGCCAAGTCCTCAGTCAGTTCAATTTCTTGGTGAGTACCATCACGTTTAACCAGTTTCCATTTCTGCACAGCTTCCGAATCAGGGACGAGAAAACATCCTTGGCGCAGGAAAAAATCCATAGGAGCCGTAGCAACAACAAGGGAAAGACCTAGAATATATTGGCGCAGGGTTTGAGAGTTGTTTTCATCCCCTTCAAGTCGACGCAAAGCTACTAAATTTACCGTAATATCGCGCTCAATATTTCCACGGACGACTACACCACCATGTGAACCAGTGGCGGGAACGTGAACAAAACCACGTTGAGCAAGTGGGCTTTCTTTTCGCCCCTCTGCTTTTTGCTTTTCTTCCTCCGAAAAAACTTCAAGTGCGGCGTAATCAAGTGCCGGATTATATTGCGCTGAACGTGTCAGGACATCTATATCCCAGGCGCGAATTACTGACTGCACAATTCTCGGGAATTTAGCTTGAGTACCCCGAGAATCCCATACACCAAAGACTAGTGAAGTTGGCGCAAGTTTTGCCAGAGCTGAAACGTTTCCCGAGTCAAGGGAGGATTCAAACGCTTTTCTTCCCTCGTCAGCTAGTCCGCAGGACCGAATGAGCGCATCCCCGAGGCGGTGACTGACCTCGAAAATCGAGATGCTTTTCTCAGCATCTTGATCATATTCGATTTGGACCTGTGGAACGAGGTTTGCGTAAGGCTCATGCTTGAAAATCGGTTCCATCCGGTTAGCTTGGGAACCAACACTGTCAATGAGAGCAACTTTTTTCCCATCGGAAAGCGTATCAATATTATACCCTATATCTGCGTATGTCGGAGGAAATACGACACCATCTTTCCCCTCTACAGGCAAAAGTTTCTGTTTTAAGTGAAGTGCCACCGGGCCTTGAATATTGTTAGCCCAAGAATCAATAATATCGTGTGATAATGAATCAGACATAGTTAATCTCCTTGTTCTGCAAAAGTTACAATTTTGTTTTTACCAGACATGCTTAAACCAAAACGGAACCGTTTAGTAGGGAATACAGCGATACCTCCAACTAGAGAAACGCGTGCGAGAGACGGAGGAAGAAGAATTCCCCAGGCAGCATAACGAACTTTACGAGTCTTGAACTCATCTGGTCGAGCATTCTGCAAGCCCCAGGCTGCAAGAATTTCAACGACTGGAGAAGCTTCAACACGGTGCTTCTGATCATTCGGTGAATAGCCTGCATCAACAGCTGTCCAAGCACCTCTGGGATCAAAGTTAAAGCTTCCCGACATTGGAATAGTAGTATCAAAAGGATTCCTTATCAATTCATCTTTCCTCTTTTCCCAAAGTTCTAATACGCATGACTGCATCGCTTCTGCGATACGAAGGGCGGAACGATTTCCGGCATAAAGCTTGAAATTGTTACGGCTGGAACCATCCGCCCAATGCTCTAGAACAATCTGCTTTTCGTTCTTGCCAGTAATCTTAACCGGCAAAGCAGCACTGGATTCGGGTGACTGAGAAGGGAAAACTCTGGACTTTTTCTGTTTACGCAATTCTTGCTCTGGTACTTTCTTCTTAGGGTTCCAATATTCAGGTGTTACCGCTTCCAGTCTTGCCTCGGTCAAAAACTTCAACACTTCCGCAAAAGGATTTTCACTGCCGGCGGCTTGAAGGCAAAATTTCACCTCTGTTTCATCGCTCCAATCAAATCCTCCTTCCGCATCTCCGCACAACATATCAGCGGCTTCCAGAAATCCGAGAGATGCGAAGACCTGACCTGGATTGAATAAATCAACAGGGATTGAATGCTGGAGCATCACACATTTCCCCTTTCAGAAGCAGTGCAATTACAGTTCTTTCCAGGAGAATTGTTGTCGCGAGAGGCCTGATGGTCAGCCGCACGCAGCAACGTTTCCCACCAAGCCAAACCCCAAGGACCCCATAGCTTTTGCAACCTGGCAAACGAAAGTGCAATTTCACAGGCATGTTCTTCGAGAACTGAGGGCGGGGAATATCCTCCACTAGTTGATATGACAGGTCTTGCCCGACCATGATGTGCGGCAACTAGATGAAGGACAAGATCTTTTAGGTCAGAGGGCAAAGATTTGAATTCTGCATCATTGCGGACGAAATCAAGAGAACCAAACTCATGACGATAACCTTTGAGCAATTTAGTGTTCATTGGTCTATCGGTTTTGGCGTATATTATTCCATTCTTCGGTGCTTTAACAGACTGTTGCCAGAGAGGATGACGCTTTCCTTCATCATGCAGTCGTGCCGCCGTAGAGAGCATGTCGATATAACGGTCTGGCAAGGCCATTGCATTGGCCAAAGCACGTACTCTTTGTCTAGTCCAATCCTGATGTTCAGCCAGTTCTTGCAACTGGCCAGTAGAACGATCATCCTCCGTTTCCGCATCATAAAGCCACTTTTCAACAATAAGCCAGCGTATAACTTCACCTTCTTGAGTTTTTTCCAAGTCGAATCTCATGCGCTCCCGCCAATTTTCGTCGGATTGATGTCCATATTCTTTTACCGAGCGTACACGAAATCGAATATCAGGTGGTCCGTCAGATGGCTGGGGTAACCATTCCTGATCATCATCAATCACCCGCGGCAATGTTGACACCTCAGGATCAAGCATGCCATCCTCCGAAAGACCTGCGAAATGCATGTTCACTATTACGGTTGCGCCAGAGAGTTTCTCCGTAAATTCTTTTCTTGCTTCTTTGTTATTTTTCTGAAGATATTCCATAAGCGTTTTTGTATCTAGTTCGCCACGCAGGCCCATTGAGGGAGAGAGGATATAAAGAATAGTCTCTTCGTGTCCGAATTGATTTTTAAAAAGATTCTTTGCACGTTCGATAAACCAATCAAAAACTCTGTAAGTTTCTGTTTCAAGCCTCTCAGTTGCATGTGGTGGTGCCGCTTCAAAAAAACCTTCGATTTCTTCTTTTTTTGCTTTCGTTCCATTTCCAGTTCTAACTGGCAGGTGTCTGCGCCAGACAATCGATGTCTGCGGTTGAGGATTGTCTTCCCAGCCACGAAGCCAAGGCTGTATCTCCGGTCGTCCAGTATGATTGTCTAACGAAGTCAGTGACCATGCGTCAACTAGAGCACGAGTTAAAGCTGGATGAAGGGGAGGTTGAGTAGTTGCATCTTCAATTGCTTTTTGCACATCTTTTTGTTCTTTTAATTTCAGTATTGCGCCAGTGTTCGCACCAGTAACAGGTAAACAATCCAATGGCTTTCGGAGACGGGATAACCGCTCTTTCCATTCCTGCTCCCATTCTTTGATTTGCTCCTGCGTGGCAGGTTTTTTTCTTCGGGGAGCCGCAATAATCTCAATTGAAGCATCTCCTCTGCCCTTTCTATTCACGCGACCAAACCTTTGCACCATACGCTCCCATTCCACTAAGTCGCAAACCATGTGATCAGCGTCGAGATCAACACCTACTTCGCCTGCAGAAGTCGCAATCAAGAAAGTTGGATGCGTCGGTGGCTCCGAGGTATTATTACCCAGATAGCCGTACTCATTAAGCCGTTTATAAAGTGTTTCCCGTTCAAGCACCCGCCGACTGCCAACTAAAAGTTCAGAAATATGTTTCCGCTTTTCTCTCTTATATTTCCCGTCGATTTTCTCCTTTACTTTCAAAGCATCTTTTCTGCGGTCGCAATATACAAGCACACGTGCCGGTGGTTCATCGGCAAGATTTATTGCACGCTCAGCGATCTGTTGCACCAACTCTGGTTCATCATCAAGTTCCCGAATAATGAGTTCTTTTGATGCCTCGAGACGCTCTTTTACAGATGGATCATTTAAATGATCGCGCAAAAGACGAAAAATCTTTTTTTCTCCTAAGTAACTGTCTCGCCCGGTAGCTGATAAAGAGAGCAACTTGAGTGGTGGGACAATGCCTTGCTGTTTCGGACCAAATACATGTGATCCATTTGCGATTGTTTCAATCAGTTTTTCGAAAGGAGGAACTAAATGTGCCTCATCAAGAACTATCAGTGCATCAACACCTAGCAGGCCAGCATGATATGGTCTCATTTTGTTCGACATTCCGTAACCTGAAAAAAGAATCCTTGAACCGATCATATCAATAGTGCCAACAATTACAGCAGGCATAGAAGGGGAATCAAGCCACTCTTTGTTGTCTATGTACCGGCCACGTAAAGTGCTCACGCAAAGTTTAGAATCTTTTAACTTGCTCTGGAGACTATTGGCTACTGTCGTAGCCTGATCAACTACTGCCCTCCTATCAACCACATAGACTAGGCGCCTGGGAACTTTAGCTCCTGCCTTCAGAGCTAGATACCAGATCAACATTACCGAGGTTTTGCCTAGTCCTGTTGGTATATCAAGCAGGGAAGGAATCTCCCCCTTGACAAAATAATCGTGGAAAAGAGATATCTGCCACTTATAAGGAGGAAAACCTGCCAATTCCTCAAAGTCTTTTTCAAAACTGTTATTCATAATTAGAAGCTCTGGATTTTTCTCAGATTATACGTTAGAGTTGTGTTTAAGTCAAAACAATTATCAAAGGTGAAAATGTTTTGACTTTATGGAATGTTTTTTGTGTTTTTCCGAGGGAAGGAGACTCGGCTTAATTGGAGTTGTTTTAGTCAATGGATGTTACTACAATTGTAACCTTTTTCCGAGGCATGCATATTGGGTGTTCCTGCCTCGGCCTCTTTGAAGCGTTGGGAATATTTTCTGTCAGCATCTAAAAGTTATTTGGATACAATTATGTTCGCATTGGTTTTCGTATTTCCTGTAAACAGATGCCGCGAGCCACGATGGGGGAATTATGTCAATGAAGCAAGAGTTCCTTGGCCTCCTGAACCATGGAAAGTGCTTCATGCGTTGGTTGCTAGCTACGAAGGTAGAAAGAACAGCTACCTCTGGGAGAGAAACGACCTTGATGTACTAATCTCTGCCCTTGCGGAGAATCCTCCCTCCTATCGACTTCCTAAGGCTGTTGTTTACAGGACTTCCTGGAGAAAGAAGAAAATTCCGGTTTTCGATGCTCTTTTGCAATTACCAGAAGGTGAAAGGCTTGTCATGATCTGGCCCGAGATTAAGCTGAATCACAAACTTTTTGAATTTGCTTCGTGGATTGCCGAGGGAATTGGATACTTGGGAAGAACCGAAAGATGGAGTGGATGCACGGCGATAAACAACTGGTCTCCTGAAGAGAACGACCTCATATGCCATCCAGCGATAGCAACGACAGAAAAAGTCATTGGAAATCCCGCGAGGGTAATTGCCCCCCTAAGGGCTAGCGATTACTCCACAGAACGCGCGCGTTTAATAACGGAATTCGAAAAACGGTTATGTGACGAAACAAGGGTTTCTGGAAAAAGTCCTCCATCGGAAAAAATACTCAGAAAAAAGTATTTTCAGGAAATCGGGCCGACGTTACCAGAGCTGCTTGTCGATGCGCTTGCCTTGGAGATGGGCGATTACCTTAAATATGGCTGGAACCGTCCTCCGGCATCCAGAGAAGTCTTATATCTTCTTCCCGAAGAATCGTATTCCTCTTCCGCGCCTCGACAGGATTGTACTAGCCGTCACCGGAACATAAAAACCCAAAACAGATACACGGTTGCACGTTATCTTTTAGCCGGCAGGCCGTTACCGCAAATTGAGGATGCGGTTAAGATCGGTGAACTCATGCGTCTTGCGGCACTATCCAAGTTCGGTTGGGAAACCGTTGAATCGACCGGCGATAGAAAACCGAAGGCACCCTCGATAATTTCGGGACGCGACACTGATGGAAAACCACTGCGCAACTATTCGCATTCGCACGCATTCTGGTTTCCAGAAGATGCGGATGGAGACGGGTATATTGACCATGTTACGGTCTATGCTCCAGAGGGTCTGGATGATAATGTCAGAAGCCGGCTTGACCGGATTACGCGTTTATGGACTAATCAGAGTTCAGCAGATAAAAACGGTTCTGGTTCCTGTGAATGGCGCTTGGCGCTTGAGGGCTTTGGAAATCCTCAAGATTTTTCTAATTCATCCAAGATATTCGGCATGTCAAGGATTTGGGTGAGCTCCACACCATTTCTCGCAACCGGACATTTAAAAAAAAACAGCGGGTACGCGGGTGAAGTGAAGAGGCTTCTGAAGCGACGCAAGATGATTTGCGAGTCTCTTGCGGATGGCGTCCAGGTTGAAAGCATGCAAAGTATCTCTATCGGCGGTACTGTTCGTCACACAAGCAATTTTCACCGATTTCGATCTAGACGGGGAGAAAAACAGACAGATACACAAGGAACATTCCTGCGTTTGAATTTTCCCGAGGCAATTGCTGGTCCGGTATCACTTGGATTCGCATGTCATTTCGGCCTTGGACTATTTGAACGGGCATCGTCTGATTTGTAAAAGCAAGAAACAAAAAACGATCAAACAACCTGACCGGAATTTATCGAATCAACAGCATGAATCAACACAACCAGATACCCTTGCCCCTTCCGCCAAAGCCTGCTGATGGGGATACTCCCCTGATTCCGGCACGCATGGTGAATGAATGGGTTTACTGCCCCAGGCTTGCCTATCTTGAATGGGTAGAAGGAGAATGGGCTGATAGCGAAGACACGGTTCAGGGAAAACGTGCTCATGCGAGAGTTGACAGAGAAGCAGAGACTCTTCCGTCTCCTGATGATGTTGGCGAAGAGGTGTCCAAAAGTCGTTCTGTCACTTTATCATCGGAACGTCTGGGGGTCATTGCAAAAATGGACGTTGTAGAAACAAGCGGGGATATGGTGATGCCGGTGGATTTCAAGAAAGGCAAACGTCCCCATGTTCAGAAGGGAGCTTACGAACCCGAACGTGTTCAAGTCTGCACTCAGGCGATGATTCTCGAAGACAACGGATACAATGTCTCGCAGGGTGCTCTCTGGTATGTCGGATCTCGGGAGAAAGTGCCGGTCATTCTGGATGAGGATCTGCGAGCTAAAACCATTAGCGCCATATACGGCCTGAGAGAAGCCGCATCTTCGGGGCAGAGGCCGCCACCCTTGGAAAACAGTCCCAAATGTCCGCGCTGTTCACTCGCGGGTATATGTCTGCCGGATGAAACCAATCTGTTCAAGAAAAAATACTCCGTCCGTCCTCTGAATCCGTCCGACGACCCCGCGCTGCCCCTTTACATACAAACCCCCGGCGCGAGACTGCGTAAAAGCGGGGATACGTTGGTAGTGGAAACCCGTGAAGAAGGAGATGATAAAACCTCAAAAAATGCTACGGAAATTCCGATTATTGATGTTTCGCAGGTTGTCCTGTTCGGGCCAGTGTCGGTTTCCACTCCTGCACTGCATGCTCTTATGAGCAGTGAAATTCCTGTGTCATGGTTTTCCATGGGAGGGTGGTTTCTTGGTCATACGGTAGGAACCGGCAGCAAGAATGTGGGCGTGCGCGAAGCCCAATACCGTTTTGCCTTCGAAAAGTACAAATGCGCGGCTTTTTCCCGCGACTTGGTGGCTGCGAAAATACAGAACTCGCGTGTTATGTTGCGGCGCAACTGGCGTACGGAAAAAGACGACACGACCAAGGATGAGATAATGTCAAAGTTAAAACGCGTTGCCCGACGCGCGTCAGTTATGAATGACACCGACACTCAGCAGCTGCTGGGAATTGAAGGTGAGGCCGCCGCAGTCTATTTTGCTCATTTTGACAGAATGATAGCCAAGCATAAAAATGGAAACCTGCCGGTTCTTTCTTTCTCCACACGGAATCGTCGTCCACCTACGGATCCGGTAAACGCAATGCTTTCACTTGGTTATGCTTTACTTACAAGGGCAATTACATCATCAATCTCGGCAACAGGGTTGGACCCCTATATGGGGTTTTACCATCGTCCTCGTTATGGAAGACCTGCGCTAGCTCTTGATCTGATGGAACCCTTCCGTCCGATTATTGCCGACTCTTGTGTAATCCAGGCGATAAACAACAGGGAAGTAAAACCAAATGATTTTATTTTCAATGGGCCAGCTTGTGCTCTCAAGCCAAGTGGCCGCAAAGCCTTTATTGCTGTTTTTGAGCGCCGCATGGACCAGCAGACTACGCATCCGCTTTTTGGTTATCAGGTTTCAATGCGACGTTTGATAGATGTTCAGGCTCGACTTCTTGCAAGATATATACAGGGGGAGATTCCGATTTATCCCCACTATCTGCCCAGATAACAATGCCGGAAGAACATCTTTACATAGTCACTTACGACATTTCGGATCAGAAGCGCTGGAGAAAGGTATTTAAATTATTGAAAGGATATGGTCACTGGTTACAATTGTCTATCTTTCAATGCAGGTTAACTGCTAAGCGTCAGGCTGATATGGCCGCACGCATAGAAGACTTAATAAAGATAACAGAAGACCATGTTCTCATTCTTGACTTAGGTCAGGCTGACAAAGTCAAGCCTAGCATCCAAAGTCTGGGTAAAAATTATAAAATGCCGACCAGAGAGGCAATAATTATCTGAAAGGATGAAGATAAAGTTGCTGCCGTCATTGTTGCGAGAACTCCGACAGGAAGATAATCGTGGACAGCTCTCGCAATACAGTTTTCACTTGAATTGCAGTAGGATAGGTAAGTGGTGGGGATATTTATCAGGAATTATCTTGTCTTCTACGACTGATTTCAGGGCAGTGCTCGCAAAGCTTGAGAATATTTTAGTTTTCAGACATAGTTCCAATGCAGTCGGTTTTCCGGGGTAGAAATGCCCCGGCCTCATTGAAGCGTAAATATAATTGCCCTTGCCATCCATTTCTATATGTTTTCCGGGGTAGAAATGCCCCGGCCTCATTGAAGCCTGTTGACGGTGGCTCGGCGTAGTAGCCTCTCTATCGTTTTCCGGGGTAGAAATGCCCCGGCCTCATTGAAGCGCTCAATATGCGTGAGTTCATGGCGTTGCGACTTGAGTTTTCCGGGGTAGAAATGCCCCGGCCTCATTGAAGCGCGTCCACTGTTACTTCGGACCCATCGACTTTATAGTTTTCCGGGGTAGAAATGCCCCGGCCTCATTGAAGCTCCCTTGCTTTTAACGGGGAAAGGCCAGGCACGAAGAAAGTTTTCCGGGGTAGAAATGCCCCGGCCTCATTGAAGCCTTACCGCCGAGCGGACGCATTATTTTTGCGTTCAGTTTTCCGGGGTAGAAATGCCCCGGCCTCATTGAAGCATAAATATCACC
This sequence comes from uncultured Spirochaetia bacterium, assembly GCA_964429945.1. Taxonomy (GTDB): domain Bacteria; phylum Desulfobacterota_D; class UBA1144; order Nemesobacterales; family Nemesobacteraceae; genus Nemesobacter. The sequence continues at coordinate 38,701 of CAYSDX010000088.1, forward strand.
TCGAGAGTCAGGAAAATTGCCATGTTTTCCGGGGTAGAAATGCCCCGGCCTCATTGAAGCACCTGGACGTCGATTTCGGACGGCCTGCACAGCCTGTTTTCCGGGGTAGAAATGCCCCGGCCTCATTGAAGCCCTCCTGTTT